>DASWIV010000038.1:0-4411 GCA_036397475.1 bacterium | reverse complement strand
CATATCATTGCCAGGATTCCCATGACAAATGCGTACCTCTTCTTCGACTCGATCAGTTTGATATGAACCAGCTCATACGCATTCGGTGCGATCATTGCCATATATAATCCCACTATGACGAGTAAAATAAATCCTATATCGAATTTCGGGATCACATCGAAGAAATGCACAACATCGAACATCGTGGTGAAAAATGCCCACGATACCTCGAAGGTCGGCGGACGAAAGAACACCCATCCGATGGTAGCCACAAAAAATGTCCCGATCTGCGCGTAAATTAAATTTCTCGGTATCCACTTCACGTGCTTCATGTGGTGATGGACTTCCAGCAGAAACGCGTGGTATGCCCCCCATACGACATAGGTCCAGTACGCACCGTGCCACAACCCGCCTAGCAGCATCGTTACAGCGAGCGCGATCGCCCTGTTATTGCGTCCGCCCAGTGGAATGTATAAATAATCCCTGAGCCATGTCGACAGTGTAATGTGCCATCTGCGCCAGAAGTCGCTTATAGACACCGCCTTGTACGGTGAGTCGAAATTCTGGGGGAATTCAAATCCCAGCAGATGCCCAAGCCCGATAGCCATCAGTGAATAACCGGAAAAATCGAAATATAACTGGAGCGAGTATCCGATCATGCACATCCACGCCTCTATTGGCACAAGTGTCGAGTAATTGAGAAACATCGGATCGATGTAGCGTGCGATGCTGTCAGCTATCAGGACTTTTTTAACAAGCCCGAACACAAAGAAGAACATTCCAAGGTTGAATCGACGGTTCCCCAGTTTATCCGGAAGATTGCGGAGCGTCTTGTAAACCCAGGCGTAGCGCACGATAGGACCGGCGATCAACTGGGGGAACAGCGCGAGATAAGCCGCAAACTCGATGAAGTCATATGTCGCGTCGATCTTTCGACGGTAAACGTCGATCGTGTAACTCATCGCCTGAAAGGTAAAGAACGAGATCCCGATTGGCAGGATAACGTGCATCACGTTGAACCCGTCGCCAAGTCCGGTCTTTACCACTATGAAATTGATGGAATTCGCGAACAGCATGAAGTATTTGAAAAACCCTATCATGCCAAGGTTTCCAATGACCGCGACTACCATCCACATTTTCCGGTCTTTCTCATCAGGGGACTTCTCGATCAGGATCGATGTGAAAAAATTCAATGCTGAGGATATAAGCAGCAGGCTCGTAAATCTCCAGTCCCAGTATCCATAGAATATGTAGCTCATGGCGGCGAGCCAGAGTCGCCTGAAGAATGGTGGCTTGATCAGCCAGAATCCGAGAATGGCGACTGGAGCGAATGCAAAGACAAATATGTACGAAGGAAACAACATTTACTGGTTCGAAACGCCCCCCCGGTTTTCAACTACGCTGTCTGCCAGCGATGCGACATCGTCATAATCGGCAAACAGCCTGCTTAACATCTGGTTACCATTCGTGCGCCGCATGTGGACCTCGTCATAAAATTCATCCGGGTCTCCTCCGAATGAGCTGAGGTCTGTGAAATCCATATATATTCCACCTGACCCTTCCACGGTTTCCTTCAGGTAACTCGAAATTTCCTCGTATTTCGGGAAGGCACCGAGATATTCCATCCTGTCGTAAAGTCGTGGATGCATGGTAGGCGTGAAAGCCGCAACCTTTATTCCATGCTCGGTGCATTTGGAAAGAAATTCCTCCCACAGGCGCTTATTATGTTCTGATATCACCGAACTGCCAGTAATGCAGGAAAACTGGTCTGGGTACATTGCCAGACGCAAGTCCAGGTTCGATTGCAGATCGAATTTTCCTTCCGCGATCAATTCTTCCCTGCTGGAATACAGAGGCATCCCGTCAGCTCGATGGTCCTGGGCTGTATTCATAACTTCGCCCCCCATGCTCCTGAAAATCACCTTGAACGAATTTACGGTCTGTTCTTTAGTAATCAGCCGGATAACGCCATCGAGTTCCTGCTTCAGCGTGATGTCGAAATATTTTGTGTAATGAGGTTCGTGGAGCATCTGTTTCTGGATCGGATTTCCCGCCTCAAACGATACCGGATCGACTCCGATCACGATCAGGTTCAGATCGACATCGTCCCTTTCGAGAGCAAGGCTTAGAATGGCGTTGAATGCTTCGACGCCTGCGGACGGCACCCCCCAGTGAAAGGTGCGGTATCCGGTATATTGCTCGATGGCCTCGGGGTCGATCGATCCAACCCTGGAAGACCCGATAATTAGCGCTTCAGGCGGAGGATCGAATGCCCGGTAGAGATCGTACTTTTCCGTATACCGGTTCTGCTGCCATGGCGGTAAGTAGTCATTACCGTAGAGATCGAACGGATCGACAATCCAGTTTACAAGTACGACAAATACGGTCGAAACAATGAACGATAAGAAAAAGACCAGCCAGAAAGTATGCTGGTACCACGGCTTCGCGACCTTTTCAATTATGAAATCGTGTTCGTCCAATGTTAAACAGACTTAATATTAATGGACGGAGTATATTTTATGCCGGTTAAACGGTCAAGGATGGATACAATATGTTAACTGATCATTGCGTAATTCTCTACGGAGTTTAGAACTGGTAATAAATGAACGGTGTGCTCTCCGAAATTAAAAATATTGATACCGCCGTCAGGAATCCCAGCGCGATTGCCTGTCGCGAATAACCCAGTAGCCTGTTATGGCGATTGGAGCGAAGATAAAGAGAAATATGTGCGACGGGAAGAGCACTAATAATTATCCGGGCTCGCGTTCATATCCTTTCAATAGTCTGGATAAAATAAGCACGCCGTTCGACGGGCGCGGGTGAAGCTCGTCGTAAAATTCATCCGTGTCTCCACCAAAACTGTCCACCATCCGGAAATCCTTATAAACACCGCCATGTCCAGTTACTGTAGTATTCTAATAATTAGAGATCTCATCGAACAGAGGCTCTGCGCCGAGATCGTAAAGACTGTCCATTAAATCCGGATGAGCCGGAGGAAAGTACACATACAACTGAATATTATTCTCATCGCAGATCTGAAGAATATCTTCCCAGTATCTTTTTCTGGTTTCCGACAATCGGGTAAATTCAGCAAAATGCAGGCTGCGCTCCGGGTATTTCCTGATTCTTTCCCTCATGTGATGCTCCAGGTCGAAATCACCCTCCGCGATTCGATTCTCCCACTGGATCCAGACAGCGTTACCCTCGGGATAAAATTTCAGCTTTTCATTCCCTTCGGCTTCCGCCATTATCCGTACGAGCGCCGAGTAGGTTTCATTGAGCTGCTCGCCGGAAAATAGAAGGGTGAATTTTTCGAACCACGATGCCTGCCCATTTTTATTATGAATAAAATATTGAGCGTATTCGGGGAGAAATCTGCTTTCCGGCTCAATGGGTAAAGTCGGATGAAAAGAGTATGGGTCGACTGAAATTACTACCAGTTTAAGCCCACCGGGATTTTGTTCTTCTGCCAGCCTTAAAACCGAATAAAGATTCTCAGCCTTGGCGCCGGGGACAGCAAAGTTAAATCATGATAAACCCGTGATATCTTCGACTGTCGACGGGTCGAACGCCATCGCGCGTGAACTGCCAAGTATCAGCGCTTCGGGTGGCTGCTCCAGTTGGCTGTACAGGTCCAGCTTGACCCTGTACACATTTACTTCCGCCTTACCGACTAATCCGTTACCGTAAATGGAAAAAGGATCCACAATCAGGTTTGCGCCTGCAGCGATCCCAAGTATTATCAGCAGGATGCGAAGGAAGTAAGCGCTGAAATTAAATGTGCTCCAAGATTTCGACGGCTCCCCATTAAGTCCCGGACCTTCCATTTCGTCAATTATGATACTACTGGAAAATTAATCAAGACATCCAGATGGTACCGCGTGAGATAAGGTCAGGACTTGAATCCCGGCTTTCCAAGCAGTTCAAACATTTTCTTCTTGTAGACTTCTACACCGGGCTGGTTGAACGGATTAATTTTCGCAAGGTACCCGGTAATGGCGATCGCATACTCGAAGAAATATATCAGCGCCCCGAGATGGTACGGATCGATCTTGTTCAGGTAAATTCCCAGGTTCGGGCACCCGCCTTCAGCGTGAGCTATACGGGTCGCCTGTTCAGCCGTCTTGTTGATATCGAATATTTTGCGTCCCGCCAGGTAACCGAGCTCATCGGCTGAATCCCCTGTATCAGGCACATGCAGATCAGGTTCTCCACGTTCGACCGACAGAAAACTCTCGAAAAGAATTCTCGGCCCGTCCTGTATCCACTGTCCGATCGAATGAAGATCGCGGGAAAAAATCGCGCTCGACGGCATCAGCCCGGACCTGTCTTTACCTTCAGATTCACCCGTAAGCTGCTTCCACCATTCGATAAACTGCTCAAGACGCGGTTCGAAAGTCACCAGCGCTTCCACAGGGATCCTTTTCCTGTA
>DASWIV010000037.1:0-2793 GCA_036397475.1 bacterium | reverse complement strand
CGCCCAGTCGATCACATCCTGCCAGCGAGCTTCTTCCTTCAGGAGCCTTATCAGTTCCTTGTAGTATTCTATTTTGACCGGATAATAGGTCGCCGCGGTGGCATACGACTCGATCGCCCGCTCCTGCGAGTAATCGACATCTTCCTGGTAAGTCTGCTGTGCGCCGATAAGTTCCTGCATTCGGGATTCAATCTCTGCCCGCTCGGTGTCGTCTTCCGTGATTGAAAGTTTCTGATTCTGCGCGTCGAGTTCCTGCTGGATCAACTGGGCACGATCGCGAGCCTGGTTTCTTCTTAATTCATATCCCATGGCGAGCGCGTAGAAAGTGTCGGACTGCGGGTAAAGTTCCTGTCCCTTTTCCAGGTGCTGGGTACCGGCTACAGTTTTCTCATATTCGCCGACTTTCGTCAGCGCGAATCCATGGAAAAATTCCGCGCGGCCGTTTGTCGGGTCGAGCTGGTACGCTGTCCAGAAGTAATTCGCTGCAGTCTGCGCGTAGCGTGATTTTCTGGGATCGTTGGGATCGTCCGGGATCGACCTGATGATCTGGATCCCCTTAACGACAAGGTAATGTGCCTTGAAGTTAATTACCTGTGTGTAAACTCCCCATAAAGTAAGGAAAGAAACAATCAGGATCAACGGAATTGATAACCATACCGGGAATCTTCTCTCGATCCTGATGAAATTTTCGGGCGTATAATAAAGTTCAGGGCTTACATCGATGTGATTACTTCCGCCCTTCTTACTCTTCTTTTTCTTCCGTGTCGATTTTGCCGCGACCGCCTCGGGATTGAAGTCGGACTCGCACTCCAGGTCAGGAACATTAATCGATATTGTGGTGTTTTCAGCCTCATCGTCCTCGATATATTTCCTCAGTCGGTTTCGCTGGAAAATTTCCACGCATAAAAACCCCATCATTGTGAACGCGAGTGATCCCTGCTGAATTTTGTGCAGCGGGAAACTGAACATGGCGCTTGCAAGGCACGACGCTACCGCTGCCATTATGCCAAGTGCTAAAAACCTTCGCGCCGCATCTTCTTCCTCCCTCACATATTTGAATCCGTAGGCGAAGAACGAAATGAATATCATCGCGTATAAAAATGTCCCGATGATCCCTGCCTCGACAAGCATCTGGATATGGTCGTTATGCGCCCTGAATGTAGGGATTACATTATGGAACCATTCCTTGAAATCGTAGGTCCGCAGAACTTCGGTCTGGTACGGCAGGTATTCGACCTCGAAAAATCCGAATCCCCCGCCGAAAATCAATCTCTGAGGAAAATGATCGGGATCAGTGACCATGAACCTGGCGGCTCTCCACATTGTCAGGCGGTTTCTGAAGGTCTCATCATCCTGGAAATCCGTCATGCTCTTAAGGCGTTCGAACGGGGTGCCAGCAAGGGGAGTATCCCCTCCGGCATCGCGCTGGTTGAATACCACACTCGTAATGGTGAGTATGAGAATCAGCCCTATCAATCCGGATATGACCGTCGCCTTGGAGACACGCTTGAATACGGGTACCCTGGCTATTAACAGTCCGGTCGCGACAAATCCGGCTGCCACGAACATTCCGAACCATCCGGCCCGGTTATAAAGGGCGACCATTTCGAAGCAGTTTATGGCAAGGACCGATCCGAGGAAAATCCTGACATTCTTTGAATTCGTTGAGAAGAAAAGTCCGAACGCCAGGAATATTGTCATTGCAAGCCATTCGCCGTAATAATTCGGGTTGGCGAAGAGTCCGGCAAGCAGGAAATACCGTCCTGCCGACGGTGTCTTGTAAAGGTAATCCTGCGCTCCGGTGGCTGTCATACCAACAAGATGGTAAGGAATATCGAAATATTTCCACAGTCCCCATAGCGTACTGATCAGGGCGGTGATGATCACCATCAGGATTATCGAGTCCCGGCGACGCCTGTCGGGAATATATGCGTAAGCAGCCAGAAAACATACCGCGAAAGCTATCCATTGTATGACATTCTTTATCGCCGCCAGCCTGTACGGCATGATCACCACGGTCAGCAGCATATAAATAATGAAATACAGCAGCCACTGCGCTACCCCGATCCGCGGAATCATGACCGACCTGCCAATAAATAACCTGACCAGGAAATAACCGATGTAAACTACCGCAAGCGCGAATCCCAGCTGTTCCTTGGGCATTAAGCCGTTCCGTTCAAGCTGAAAATAGTAGACCGTCGGCACGAACAGTACGAACAGCACCATCAGGTAATATGGGAACTGGTCGAAAAATTCGCGGTGGTCTTTTTCGCGAAGTAGCAGGTGGGTGACCGCACGCCCGATTATAAGTAACAGCAGCAGTCCGCAGCCAATAGTAAACTTATTGAGGTAAAATCCCTGCTGTGTCTCGGCAGGCCATGTCCATGGAAAATAGTATGTCCATAACAGTACAGACGCTACCGCCGGCCAGAAAACTATCTTCTCCAGTAGTGAATTAAATGAGAAATGGCGCCCGAAAACGAACGGATCGATGTCCAGCCGCACCATATACGCCATCGCGATTATGAAAAGCAGCAACAGGAGGCTCGAGCCCATGTGCAGCCATTCCGGGTTCGCGATGAAATTCGCCACCAGCTTGTCAACATGCATGTTGACAAGAAAGTCCATAAATGCGTTCGGCTCGTTAATTTATATCCACCATGTTTGCCTGAACAGATAATCGGGCATTATAATGAATTCGTCCGGGACTGGCCCCGGGGGCAACTGGCTTCTTAGTATATATATTACCGACAACATGTGCCACTATTCCGGTTCACTCGTCGGTACATTACA
>DASWIV010000036.1:0-8133 GCA_036397475.1 bacterium | reverse complement strand
GCGCTAGGTTCCATTGCGCCTTCATATCCTGCGGCAGATTCGAGCAGATCGGGACGTCCGAGATCGCCGACAAAAACAAAATCGCCGGTAATAATTCCCATCGGTTCGGTCGCGCCGCCGCCCTCATCGGTCACCAGAAATGAAATATGTTCGGGGGTATGTCCGGGCGTATGCTGGATGTCTATTCTGATATTCCCGACATAGAACGAATCTCCGTCCTTCAGGAATTCGACATTGTAGCCTGTATTCTTCGCCCACTCATATTTCCAGTCGGCATCGCCTTCATCTGATAGATAAATTTTTGCTTTGGTTTTCTCGGCGAATTCCCTTGTCCCCGACAGGAAGTCGGCATGGATATGGGTTTCCGAGACAGCGGTGATTTTCAGCCTTTGCGATCTTGCCCTGTCGATGTAGCGGTTGATATCGCGCATCGGGTCTATTAAAAGCGCTTCGCCGGTACGCTGGCATCCGATCAGGTACGCGTATTGAGCCAGCCATTCGTCTTTTATCTGTTCGAAGTACATTTTTTATCCCCCTTTTTTATGCGAATTATACAGCATGGGTGGGGATAGATATTTCAACCGCCTGTTAATTTAACCTGACTTAAATATTAGTGCTTATGTGATGGATAGTCAATTTAATAACAACATACCATGCAAACAGCATGGGTAAAAAAAGTGGCTGATAATTTAATTTTGAAGATCATGTTTTTGTAACCCGGACTCCAGGTCCGGGTTAAATACCGTAAAAAAGTATGGTTACAAATTGCATAATAAAAAACCCGGTGAGTGCATCACCGGGTTAGATATTTCAAAATTAAGATCTTCTTAAGCCGCGTATACTTCCTCGGGCAATTCCTCAAGAAGCGAGCGCTGACCGACTTCGTCGAGTGAGCTCTCTTCGTCTTCTTCGGGACGTGCAATCCTGAACAGTTCTTCGAGACTGGTGACGCCTTTGAATACTTTCTTCATGCCCGACTCGAACAAGGTGTTCATGCCCTGTTTACGTGCCATACGCTTGATGTCCTGTACCGACTTGTCTGCCATGGTCAGGTCCCTGACCTCGCGGGACATTTCGAGAATCTCGACAATAGCGGTTCTACCGATGTAGCCGTAACTGTGGCACATTTCGCAGCCCTTTGTCTTGTAAAGTTTCACTTTCGAAGGATCTCTGTCGGCTCCAAGATAAGGAGCGATCAGTTTCTGCTCGCCTTCGGGCACATCGTAAAGCGCTCTGCAGTTTTTGCAAAGTGTCCTAGCGAGCCTCTGTGCGACAAGCGCGTTTACCGACGCGACAATGAGGAACCTGTCGACTCCCATATTATTCAGACGGATAATTCCGCCGGCTGCGTCGTTCGTATGGAGGGTACTGAATACAAGGTGGCCCGTTAGTGCCGCATTAATGGCGAGATCGGCGGTTTCCTTATCGCGAGTCTCACCGACCATGATGACGTCCGGGTCCTGCCTGACTATTGTCCTCAAAGCTTCGGAGAACGAGAAGTCGACTTTTCTGTTGACCTGGACCTGGTTAATTATCGGAAGCTGGTACTCGATCGGGTCCTCGACCGTTACCACATTGATTTTTTCATTCGCTATTGTAGCAAGCGAAGCGATAAGTGTCGTTGATTTTCCAGAACCGGTAGGACCAGTAAGATAGATGATTCCATGAGGCTGGATGATAATATCTTTCCACGCTTCCAGCTCGTCGCCTTCGAAGCCCAACTGATTCAGGGTGACCGTCGCCATTTCCTTGTTCAGGAGACGCATAACGATCTTTTCACCGAACAGGGTAGGGAGGGTTGAAAAACGGATATCGAAGTTCTGGTTTCTTACCTTCAGGTCGATACGGCCGTCCTGCGGACGCCTTCTCTCGGATGTGTCCAGTCCCGCGAGAATCTTAAGCCTCGCGATAACCGCTGCTTGCGCCTGCTTCGGTACTGTCATGACCCTGTGAAGCATGCCGTCAACACGGTACCGAACCACAAGTTTGTCTTCCTTGGGTTCCAGGTGGATGTCCGATGCGTGCTGGTCGACTGAGCCTTCCAGTATCGCCTCGACAAATTTTACGATAGGCGCATCGTCCAGCTCTGTCAGACTGGACGTCTGCTTCAGCATCTGCTGAAGGTTGGTCCCTTCCTTCATCGCTTCTTTGCGCCACTCGTCGATATGCTTCTGCGCTTCGTGCTGGACACCAAAAATTTCCTGGAATCGCATCTCAAGCGCTTTTTCCGAGCAGATTCTGGGCTGGATGTCGTAGCCGGTTGCGAGACGGATATCGTCGATCGCCATCAGGTTGAGCGGATCAACCATGGCAACGATCAGCTCATTGCCTTCAAGCCTGACTGGCATCGACTTGTGCCGCTTAATGACTTCGGGATCAAGCAGATTGGCGACCTCGGGTTCGGGGGGTTCATCGCCCAGGTCAATTTTCAATACTCCAAGTTGATTGGCCAAGGCTTCGAGTATCTGGGTCTCGACAACCATCTCCATTTCCTGGAGTACTTCGCCAAGGCGTTTCCCTGATGCGCGCTGTTGTTTTAAGGCTTCTTCCAGTTTTGACGGGGAAAGTATCCCTTCGTCAATCAGCAAGTCGCCCAGGCGCTTCATGCCTGGTCCACCCATGAAACAATCACCTCCTCCGGCTTCCCGGGAAATACATCCCTCTTTGCCGGAGTGCGTAAATTACCCCCGCGACATCCATCGCGATCGGCTGGAATTTATCCTGATTGTGAATTCCGATATAGAACACCAATCGTTGTAAGTCTCGGACTTCAAATCAATGAAGCGTGAGAGGACTTTTCAAGTATAAGATTACACAGCGCCATCATTACCGGTGCTAATAAAAAAATATGCACCGATAACCATTCGGGCGCTGAATCTATACTTTATATCATAGTACGTAAAGATTAGTCAATCCAGATGGATTGATGTAGCGGAGGGCGGGAAGGTCGCTCGCCGCTGCTAATGTAATCTATCAAGGCACCCATTACGATACTATCATTTTCGCCAAGGTTCAAGCTATTTTCCACATTTTGATTATCGTCCATATCTGTCTGCCCTTAATAAGCGCCTGATCATAATTAACATGCCCTGAAAACTCCGCCCCTGTTATCCCCGGGTCTTTTGCCTTAAAACACCCGCGATGAACCTGTCCGATGCAAATACCCCCTCTCTCAGATTCCGAATCCAACCATGGATGGTCCTTCTGGCAGTATCTTTCGCAAACATCACCGGATACTTTCACCATCATATATATGTTACGCAGCCCAACCAGCTGGGAGTGGTCGAACAGCATTTCGATGTTGTCAACGGCGACGCCATGGCGCCAACCCAGTACCGGCCCGCGCCATTCCTGATCGCCGACTCCATCTTTAAGCTGCTTGTGATGTCCGGTGTCGCCAATAACAGCCTTAATCTCATCCGGACATATACGTTTATCCGATTATTATTAATGGCACTGAATTATGTTCTGCTGCTGATTTTCTTCAGGACATGGTTCGATCCAGTAAAGTCGGTGCTGGGGCTGTGCTTCTTTGTTGCCGTTAATCCATTGGCGGAATATTTTTACTTCCACCAGCCTTCCGACCCGTGGCTCCTGACATTTTTCCTCCTTGGATATCTTGCTATCATCAACATAAAAGACCTGCTCCTTCCCCTGGTAATCTTTATCGCAGTTCCATTCAAGGAGACGATTATCCTCCTTCTGCCGGGCTACATTGCAGCTAACTGGAAAAATTCGTCAATTGCACGCATATCCATCTTTTCGGTATTTTCCATGGCTGGATTCGCGATGCCATGGTTGGCCCTCAGGTTGATTTATGGCGCACGGGAATCGTAAATGGATGAAAGGCTTGAGAATCTCGGCGGAATAAGCCTCCTGCGGATAAACCTGACCAATCCTGACGGCTGGGTGGTACTTCTGCTGATCTTCAATGTTCTATGGATAGCGGTGTTCGCAGCCTGGAAATATCTGCCTGAAATCGTCCGTCGGTTATTCATAATCGTTCCAATTTTCCTGGCAATTCACTTCCTTGCCGGGAAAACAGTGGAGGGGCGCCTGTACCTTCCCATACTTCCGTTATTTGTTATGGCTGGACTTTTCTGGCTGGGAAGTCAAAAATCTGAAATATTGAAAAAATCTGATAATTTGCTTAAAACAGATTAAATGTATACTTATGCGCAGTATCGCGTCACGAGCCTGTCACAAAAGTTCGTATCTGAATGCTTATTTCAGTGAAATTTCGCTCAATATTTATTTAGGTTCTGGATGTTGAAACTGAAAATCGCTTGTGCTAGTATCCGCGTGTTGGTCCGGTCAAAATGTCCCGTTTAATAGAGTTTTAAATTTATTAAACCCTAGGCATTCAAACCGGGTCTCAACTGGACGATATTATATTGTTACCCCGGACCCTTAATGGGGATGGGGTGTTAGTTAATTTAGAAATATGTCCGCCCGTCGAGGGGTCTAAAAAAGGAGGTGACACGAATTGGTTGCCCCTTTAGATGCAAAAGGCGGATGTACATACGTCCGGACCTACTGAGCCTTACTTGGGAAGAAAGAGAGACATCGTAGCGGAGAAGGAAACTAGGACACTTCCTCCAATCTCGATTTTTCTTCGATTCCCAGGACAAGGACATAAGTTCCAGGACGGACTTTCCTTAACAACCAAGGAGGAAGTAATGCGTAAATTAATCGTCCTGCTGGCAGGATTAGTTCTTATGTCAGCAATGGCGCTCCCAGCGAATGCAGGTCCGTTTACAGACGTACCGACAGATCACTGGGCATATGCTGCGATTGACAAATTGCAGTCCGAAGGATTCGTCGAAGGTTACCCGGACGGGACCTTCCGTGGGAATCGCTCATTCACCAGGTACGAGATGGCTATGGTAGTAGCGAGAATCTGGGATCGAATCGAGTATGAACTCGAGAACATCCAGATGCCAGACATGGATAACTACGTCACAGATGACGAGCTCCAGGATGAACTCGCTCTTCTTTATGACCTGATCGATGAATTTGCAGCCGAGCTCGATACTCTCGGTATGCGAGTCGACGATCTTGAAGGTCGTATGGACGGTCTTGAAGGCCGCGTATCCTATCTCGAAAGTTTCCTGGACAATATCCAGTGGGGTGGAGCACTCCGCTCAAGGATCGAGGGTATAGTCACTAACGACTATTCCGCGGCCGGCGGTTTTGCTAATCCTTCCGGCGCACTGCAGTACGGCGGTATCATCGCCGGTACTCCGGGTTCCAACCCGGGCGAAGCGTTTGAGTTTGAGCAGTTGGTTGACATCTTCCTGAGAGCTCAGCCTTCAGACACACTCGACGTCTACGTGCTTCTGGAGCATCGATCCAGTTACCTTGATTCCGCATCAGAGGACCTCACTCTTTACATCAAAGAGGCATGGGTTACCGCTAATATGATGGCTATCATGGGCTGGACGCCTACTGAGATCATCGATACATTCAACTTAGTAGTCGGTCGTCAGTACTATCGACAGTCTGAGTTCGGTATGATCTTTGATAACGGCTACATGGCTCTGCCAGGTATCGGTATCTATCTCAGTGGTTCACACATTGATGCTTCAGCATTCCTCGCCCGTAACAGCCGCTTTGGTACCCAGGAGGGTATCGGAGTAGCTAATGTCAGCTATGGTTTCGGTGATAGCCGATCACAGCTGATGAACCGCGATCATTTCGCGGTTGTAGGAGCCAACTACCTCGGCACCGGTTTCGGTAACGAGCAGGCAGTTGGTGTCGACATTGATACCGAGCTTCTTGACGAGGCGTATTTGAACCGCTTGCGGATTGAGTACATCCAGATGATCAAGGATCAGCTTGGTTTCGATGTAGACGATTCCTACGGTGATGACTTCGCGAACTCGATCATTGCCTGGGTAGACCTTTATAACGATGGTAACTTACGTGTCAGTGGTGCCTTCGCCGATATCGGTCTTGTTCCTGGATTCACCTCGATCGACAACAATCCTTTCGAGGAGTACGATGCACTGTTCACCGGAATCGGTGGCAACATCAACTACTCTTATGAATCCGGACTCAATCCGTTCCCCTCTAATTTCCAGGGTGGCGGAATGCAGATCGAGTACACGTGGTGGGATGTTCTTCATACGATGTTGACCTTCTACGATGGTCAGAATCAGGCTGAAGAAGACCTTCCAGCAGTCATCATTCTGCACATCAACTACCCGCTCAACGATGCCAGTGACGTAAGACTCACATACATCCACAGCGGCATTGACGCTTTGACTCTCGCGAAGCTTCGCGGTGAGTTCTTAGTAAGATTCTAATTTCGAAGGTTAGTACCTTCATATAATACTAGCCTAAAACCATGAGATCGAACCCCGACCCGCCGCAAGGCGGGCCGGTTTTATTTTAGGTTTGTTTTCGTTTGTAAAAACCGAGCACCGGCATCCTGCAGGCCGGATCTCAATTGTCTCGAATGCTTTTATCGCTTGAACCTCTAACTTTCCTCTGTTATCTTATCGCTCCACAAAACATTATATGGGAGCATTAATATGTCAGAAGTCGAATCCGGATCAATCAACTGGAGAGATCTCACTGTCCCAAACGCAGATGAAATAAAAGATTTTTACTGCGAAGTTGTCGGGTGGAAAGCCACAGATCACGATATGGGGGAGTACAACGATTACAATATCAACCTGCCCGAATCGGGTGATACAGTTGCCGGCATCTGCCACGCTCGCGGCAGTAATTCAAAACTTCCACCCCAATGGCTTCTCTATGTTTCAGTCGATGATGTCGCGGCGTGTTCGCAAAAGGCAGTTGAACTTGGCGGAGAGATTATCGATGGCCCACGCATGATGGGTAACTGGATGTTCTGCGTGATCCAGGATCCCGCGGGGGCGTATATCGGCTTGATTTCCAAATAAATTTAACCGCATTGGGGATGAATATTGATTAGACCAGGTTAAATTCTTGACGTGGTTATGTATTTGATTTACATTGGAGATGTTCTGTTCCCAATTAAATTTATTCCCCATGTTCGGGCTCGGAAGTCAACAATGAAATCAACCCTAAGTCTCTCTTTTTTCTCAATAATTCTACTCGGACGGCCAATGGTAATTTCCGGTGATTCTCTTACGAATAAGAGTTATAATCCTGCAAATTTTTTAAAGGGATAATTCAAGATGCGGCATTCAAGTTCAAAATTATACTACGTCTTTTTGGTGTTAATTATCTCAGCGTTATCATTCGGGTGTGGGGGAAATTCATCCGATCAGGCTGAGTCTGGCGATTCAGGATCGGATTCAGATTCCTCTAACACGGCCTCTTCGGATTCGTCGAATCATTTGTTCAATATTATCGAGGATCAGGATACGAACAATGTCACCATTGTGAGCATTCTGTGTGAGCCGGACATCGCGGATTTTTCAGTCGACGATATTCAGGCGTACGCTCAGCATGTGGTAGATACGCATGAGGATGCGCATCATATCCGGATCAGCTTTTATAACGCGAATGAAACTCCCGGTGTCGACACTCCTGATTACAAATACCAGTGGACACGCGATGGCGGCCTTAAACTGCTTGAATAAGTAAACCATGCCGTCTGGCAATCCGCCATAATGCTTTCAGATTGAACCTGTCATTTAACCATGTTAGTTTTTATTCCATCAGAAATTGCATGGAGTGTTTATCTTGACCGAATCCGAGATCGGATCCATCGTCTGGCTTGACCTCACAGTTCCAAACGCCGAAGAAATTAAAGACTTCTACTGCGAAGTCATCGGATGGAATTCAACCGACCATCCTGTAAGCGATTACACCGATTACAATATCACCCTTCCGGACTCCGGCGACACCATAACCGGAATCTGCCACGCTCGTGGCGAAAACGCGAAAATCCCCTCACAGTGGATGTTGTACGTCAAGGTCGACGATATCGATGCGCGGGTAAAGAAATGTGTGGAACTAGGCGGAGAAATAATCGATGGCCCACGCGAGGTATGCGGCGATACTATGTGCATCATCCGCGACCCCGCCGGTGCATACATGGGACTGGTGGCTAAACTGGCGGACGCGGCTGAATCTTAAATCTCTTCAAGCTTCCCGAGTGTGTACTCATGCTCCACTTCCCCCGTATTAATCGTA
>DASWIV010000035.1:0-5804 GCA_036397475.1 bacterium | reverse complement strand
CAATGCGTCTTTGGCGTTCTCTGGAAATTTGATGATTTGTCTGTTATTCTCGTCCATACGGCGTGCTCCTTTTGGTTTGATTAACTGTAAGAGTACGCCACCTTTTTGTTTTAGGTCAAACACAACTTTCGGTTATAACTCCATCCCGATTGCCATATAGGTGTATCCGAAAACGGTGTAATCGACTGAGTTGCAGCCAATGGTTGAATATAGAAGAATTTGTGGAATGAAGAAATCCACCTGATTAAGCCTGCATTTTCAAACCAGACAGACGTTTACATCCAGCTAATCCGACTGGTTTTCGGTATTATCCCCGGCCCCAATCAATTCCCCGACTTCCATCTCGAACTTCGCGCCCCCCGACGCAGTCACTTTCTGCGACCCGTCCGGCATTAGCACTATCTCAATAATTGCAGCTTCAAACGTAGCGAGGGGATTCACGATCCTCACATATTTCATTAGATCGGCTATCTCGGGATCCAATGAAAACGATCCTTCCAGCGTTACAAACATCCCCCCTTCCTCCGGATACTCTACCCTGATCGATCCAGCCGTGATCGTACTCTCTTCCCCGACAAGGATCTCCACACCACTGTCACAGGTGAGATATCGCGGATTGAAATTCAGCGTGAACGACGGAAGCGTCAACACGGCGCCTGTCGCATGAATTATCGATTCATTCCGGCAATTCAGATTCCCGGGTTCTTCATTCCGGATTGTCAGGTCGGCGTCGATCGTCTCGACAGTGACCTGCGAAAAATCGAACATCAGTGAACCGAAGATATTATTATCCAGCGACGAGTCTATATTCCAGTTGGCCGGGATCTCGCGCGACAGGTCGTACGTCAGCGATGTCTGGCCTCGCGCATGAACATCGTAAGAATACTTTTCGTCCGCCTCACTCTCGACAGGCGGTTCTTCCGGGGTAACCCTAACCACCTCGAGATACCCTGTCGATAAATGCCCGTTTTCAAATTTGAAATTTACCGTTTCCGAGTCTGTGGTCAATTTTCCGTTAAGCAGATCAACAAACACCATCCCGGGTAATTCCATCTCGATTCCCGGTCCAATAGCCAGAACGTTCCCCGACGCTTCCATTTCCTGCCGGAAATAAACGCTGTCATCATCGGGATCGACCTGGTACCGGATATCCGCGACATCCGCATGGATTTCCCATTCTTCAACCCCGTAGGCGAATGTGATGATCACGTTCCCATCGGCATGCAGCAACCCTTCGCCACTATCCTCATTGAAATTTATCTGGACATTATCTCCGTTGATCGAATAATCAACCGGATCACGAGGAGTTACATTGTCTTGTGCATACGATGGGATTATGAAGGAGAAGATTAGAATTGAGATAGGTATAGAAACCCTCAACCAGCCCCTCCCTCGGGGAGGGGTGTACCTAACCATCCCCCCGCTTGCGGGGGGATTATGGGGGGGGAGGTATTTCAATTCCTTACTTCCTGTCTCTCGTGGTCCTGAAAATAAACTTGTCATCCATGGGGAAATATTCTGTCGCCGTGTCTATCAAATCCTGCGCGGTATTACTCGAAAACGAGAAAACCTCCACCCTGACACCTCGTGCCTTCAGGTGCTCCACAAGCGGCACATAGTCCCCATCGCCCGATACAAGCACGAGGCAGTCGACCTTATCGACCAGGCTGATCGCATCGATCGCGATTCCCATATCCCAGTCGCCTTTCGCGGTGCCGTCCGCTCGAACCTTCAAATCCTTGACCTTAACTTCGAATCCCAGGTCGTAGAGAAGCTTTAAAAATTTCTCCTGCTCGATCTCCGGGGTCGTGACTACATAGGCCAGCGCCCGGACAATTTTCCTGCGCCTGCTGGTAGCCTCCAGTAAATGATCATAGTTGATTTTGCCTGAATGCTGGTGCTTGGCCGAGTAAAACATATTCTGAACATCGACCAGAATTGCACACCTCTGTTCAAATTCCGCCATAAAATTTCACTTTCCTTGGTTTTCTTAAAAATCGTACACGGTCGGATCTGGTATAGAACCATTTTCGATCCAGTCGTTTATAACATCAACTGCTGCGTCCTTGATGAAATCATGATCCTGCAGGTAAAGGTTCATCTCTTCCCTCAACTGCGCGTATTCGTTGCTGATATCATCCATCCTAGTCAGGAACTCGTCGATCTGGGGATCTTCTTCCCTGATTTTTGCGGGATCCAGATTCACTGGTACATCTGGAGTAATGCCATCTTCCGTGATCTCATTTTTTGTGGGAGTCAGGTACCTGCCCGTTGTCAGGACAAGACCCGACCCATCGGGGAGGGTGGTTACATTCTGTACCACACCTTTTCCATAGGTGGTTTCGCCGACAAGCAGCCCGACCCTGGTGTCTCTGACCGCGCCGGCAACAATTTCCGACGAGCTTGCGGAATTGCCATTTATAAGCACTACAAGCGGGATGCCCAGTGCCAGACCGCTATCCTCACTGTTGAATTCATCCGTGTTTCCCATGCTGTCTTCATAATAAACCAGCGTTCCGTCGGACACGAACATATCTACAACTCCAGCGGCAGCCGGCATCGGTCCGCCGGTATTATTCCTCAGGTCGAATATCAGGCCTTCCATCCCGTCAGTGTTCAGTTCCGCGACCGCGGCCATTACATCCTGCGCGGTAAGATTATTGAATGAATTCAGCTTGATGTAACCGATCCTGTCATCAAGCATCTGGACATCGCTGACTGTCGGGACTTCAACCTTACGGCGTGTAATATCGAATGAAAGTTCTTCCTGGGTCGACGAGCGCCAAACGGTTATTTCAACCTGTGTTCCTTCTGGTCCCTTGATCAGCGCTACTGCATCCTCGGCGGTATGTCCTCTCATCGATTTATCGGCTACACATGTAATAACATCGTTGTCGCGAATTCCGGTTTCGTAGGCAGGTCCATTTTCAAACGCCTGCACCACAAGAACCCCCCTTGTTTCCCGGAAATAAAACGGATCGTCGGGATCTCCGTCTTCCCCGAGCTCACAATCCAGCGCGAAGGGAGGGAGTGTGCCCGGACGGTCGATGATGCTTACGCCAACACCATAGTATTCACCCTCGATCTCCTCGATAAGCACTTCCTGGTCCGGCGGCGGCACGAATCGCGAATAGCGGTCGCCAAGCGCGTTTACCACACCCTGCGCTGCGCCGTGGATCAGGGTCGTGCCGTCAATGTCATCCTTGTACAGGTAGTACTCCGTGACATAATTAAGCACCTGGAAAAGAATTGCCAGATCCGCATCGTCGATGTCTTCAGGCGACGCGTAAATGTCTCGTGAAAGGCTCGATATCACGTTCGACGCCCACGATGGCATTTTGTCGTTCCTGGGAAGAAGCCTTACAAGCCCTGCGGATTGAAAACCTATCAGAAACGATAGGACAATTATCAGGGCGATGGATAAGTTAAATATTCTTCGAGTACGTGTGTCATCAATCATTAGTTTTACCGTTCAGGTTCTTTTAAAATTATTTTCTTATATGTTGTGTCGATTAATTTCCGGTTATATAAGGCACCGGATCGGTCGGATCGCCGTTTATCCTCACTTCGAAATGAAGGTGATTTCCCGTCGACAGGCCGGTGGTTCCGACTCTCGCGATGACCTGTCCGCGGTTTATGGTCTCACCGACCCCAACCAGCAAAGCCGAGCAATGCCCGTAAAGCGTAGCAAGGCCGTTTCCATGGTCGATAATGATCGTGTATCCGTACCCACGCTTCCATCCGGAATGAACCACCAGCCCGTTTCCGGCTGCGTGGATCGGTGTCCCGGCCGGCGCAGGAAAATCCTGGCCCTCATGCATCCGGTTCCGTCCCAGAATTGGATGGTTCCTCATTCCGAATCCCGATCCGAATGGCGCATCAACCGGCTTGATCAGCGGACCGGATGTGCCTGTATACCTCGAAACCTGCAGCATCATGGCGATTTCATAACTCGATGCTTCGAGTTCGGAAAGTGCCTCTTCAGCCTGGTCGACATCGTCAGCGATCTCGCTTAACCGGCTGTACCTGCTCTGCCGCAATTCTGCCAGCCTCTCTTCATCCTTTCGCATTTGCTCAAGCAGGTTATCGTATTCCGAGATCTCGGAATAAAGTGTTTCTCGCTGCGAATATATCTGGCCCTGCTGGTCCTGGATAAAAACAATCGTTTCCTTGTCTGATTCTATTATCGCGTCCGTATAGTACATTACATCGAGGAAATCTCCGAGGTCACCCGACGTAACCAGGCTTCCGAGCACCGAGGATGCTCCGTTTTTGTACCACTCCACCAGCCGCGACTCGAATTTAGTCTGTGCGTTTTCAAGGTCATTCATCGCCGTCTCATGCGACTGGTTTAGCAAGTCCACCTGCGTACGCTTTCTCTGGAGTGTCTGCTGCGTCCGTGATAAATTCGCCTGGATCCGGCTGAGTTCGGTATCGATGTCTTCCAGCTCATCCGACGCAAGCCGTTCGGCATGCTGCATGTTGTTGATCTGATTTCTCAACGCGGCTTCTTCTTCGGATAATGATTCCAGCCTGTCCCTTGCATCGTCTTCATCGATCTCCTCGGCGGATAATATTCCGGATAATCCCGGAATCCACAGCAGCACAAGAGAAATGATTGCGAGTTTCAGATAATTTTTCATACCGACACCTTCTCGGGTACGGGATGCCTGTACAGGTCTTCCTCGAGATGTTTGCCTACAGCTATCAGCGACGCTATTGTCCCTATGAAACCGCCCAGTACAAGCAGCATCAATCCTACATTCCCCATCATAACATCGAAATCCAGCATGAAAGGATTATATAAATTTCGCATTGAATAAATTACCAGTATGAGTGAATACACGATCCCTACCACCACAACAGCGATTACAGCCCCGATAATTCCGTAAATAAAGCCCTCCAGCATAAACGGGATTCTCACAAACCACGCCGCCGCACCAACCAGTTGCATTATTTTTATTTCTTTCCTGCGCGCATGGATCGCCAGCCGGATCGTGTTTGCAATCGTCATCATTGTCACTATGGCGATCAATATCGCCAGAAGAAAACTGAATAATTCCGCCCCGTAAAGTGCCGGCAGTAATTTTTCAAGCTCATCCTCCGCGTATCTTACATCCTCGACTCCGGCGAATTCCGATACCTGGGCTGCCTGCTCGCCGGCCACCGACGGGTTCTCAATAGTGATCTCGAGGCTCGCGGGCAGGGGATTCGTCTGGACCAGGTCAGAGATGTCGATTGTGGTCCTTTCCTGCATTATCACGAAAGCCTCTTCCTTCGAAATGTATTTGACGTCCACTATCCCCGACATTTCCTTGATCTTATCCATCAAGGCCGGCGTTTCGTCAATAGACAAATCGTCGGCCAGGAATGCCCTGATCTCCAGGTTATTGAGTAATCCGTCGACAACATGGTTGATATTCGTGATAACGAGAAGGCTCATTCCCAGAAAAAACAGGCTGATAAACACCTGCAGGAATGTTACCAGGCTCCCCGTCGAATGTTGACGGATTCCCTCAATGGTTTCCTTAAGAAAGAAGCCGAAGCTTCTCATCGTTGATTTCCAGTTCTCCCTCTTTTTTGTCCCAGATGATTCTCGACTCTTCCATGTAGACAACTCTACGCTTGAACGTGTTCACGATCTGGGTGTCGTGCGTAGCCATTAATACCGTGGTTCCCCTCTGATTTATCAGGGTGAGAAGCCTGACGATCTCCCTCGACGTGTCCGGGTCGAGATTGCCTGTCGGCTCGTCGCATAAAAGTACCGGCGGAGCGTTAATTATGGCTCGTGCTATGGCTACTCT
>DASWIV010000034.1:0-5807 GCA_036397475.1 bacterium | reverse complement strand
TAATTTCGCCTTTATCCTTATTAAATTAATACATTATTCCCCGAATTTGGAAGATTTCTATGATGAAACACTATAAATCTTTATGTCATGCGTTGACAAAATAATACTCTCGGGGTATTATCTGCATAGAACGTAACGCTTATCAAGAGCTGGCAGAGGGAGTGGCCCTTCGAAGCCCGGCAACCAGTCACTGAATAAGTGGCACTGGTGCCAAGTCCTCCCGGGGAGAATATCTCCGGAAAGATAAGCGGAAAACGTTAAAAAGCCAGCTATATGTCGCTGGTTATTTTTTTAGCCACATTTCAGCGACCGCTGGCGTAACTATAATTTTATGGAGGCGGCTAAAGTGAGCCCAAAAGATTTTCTCTTTTCATCCGAATCAGTGACCGCAGGTCATCCGGACAAGCTGTGCGATAACATCTCGGACGCTATCCTCGATGCCTGTATGGCTGGCGACCCGCAAAGTCGTGTCGCGTGCGAAACCGCGACCAAAACCGGCTTTGTCGCCATAATGGGTGAAATTACCACTAATGCGACATTTGATTATCGCGACATTATTCGCAGGACCATCTGTGGAATTGGCTATGATGGGCCTGAATCGGGATTTGATGGAAATACATGCGGCGTTCTGATCGCGATCGAGCAGCAGAGCTCCGATATAGACGGGGGAGTGTCGAATTCCCTGGAAACAAGGGATTCCGGTGGTGGCGACGCCTACGACAAAATTGGCGCCGGCGACCAGGGACTGATGTTTGGTTACGCCTGCAACGAAACCGATGAGTTGATGCCTCTTCCGATTTCACTCGCCCACGCGCTTACTCTGAATCTTGCCAGGGCAAGGGAATCCGGAAAACTTCCGTGGGCGCGGCCCGACGGCAAATCCCAGGTTTGTGTGCGATATGAAAACGGCAGGCCGGTTGCGGTTCATTCGGTTCTTCTGAGCACACAACATAGCGAATCCGTATCAAACAATGAGATCAGGGAAGGACTTACCGAGGTCGTCATCAAACCGACACTTGGGGACAAGTGGTGGAATGGCGGTATCGAGATTTACACAAATCCATCGGGAAGATTTGTAATCGGTGGACCTGTCGGCGACGCCGGACTCACCGGGCGCAAGATCATTGTCGATACCTATGGCGGCTACGCTCGCCATGGCGGCGGCGCTTTCTCCGGAAAAGACTGCACCAAGGTTGACCGGTCGGCAGCGTATGCTGCTCGCTGGGCTGCGAAAAATGTTGTAGCAGCGGACCTCGCTGAAAAATGTGAGATCCAGCTCGCCTACGCAATTGGCAAGGCGCATCCGTTGAGCATTCATGTCGATACTTTCGGTACCGGGCAGATCGAAGACAGCGCAATACTTGCCCTGATCAAGGAGCAGTTTGACTTTCGTCCGGGCGCGATCATCGATGACCTGAAACTTCGCGCTCCGATTTACCAGCAGACAGCGGCATACGGACATTTTGGACGTCTGGACCTCGATCTCCCATGGGAATCGACAATCAAGGCAGACGCCCTTGGACAGGATGCCGGTATTAAAGCGGGCGCATAGAGTTCTTAAAAAAAATCAAGGAGGGAATGTCATGGATTCACGGGATGAGATTTTCAATTCCTATCTCCTGAAGGCGACGTTATCCATCCAGGACGGAAGACCGGACGATGGAATCGATGAGATGAGAAAGGCGATTTATGAATCCGCGAAACTGCCCACCGATTCGGGCAGGAAGAACATCGAGCGGATCCTGACATTGGCTCACGAATACGATGTATTCGAAGAAGTTGAGGATATCCTCGAAGAAGGCGGAATGAGAGAGAAGTACTTCGGGGGCTGAACAGGTATATTTGGGCTTATTTTATATAGCGATGGAAAATTAACAGTACTGGCGTAGCGCCTTCCAGGTGCATATGAGAGACGCGATCGCATTGGACCGGGATTAAATCCGGGAGTTACGCAGGCAATGCGATTATGGAGACGTGTAAATTTTTATTATGACAACATTAGATCGAAAACAGCAATATTCCACCAGAGATATCCCCGCCCGGGAAAGATACAGGATTTTCAGGACCAGTATTCCACGGAAGGTCCTTGTGTTCGACGGCGGCATGGGTACCGGATTGCAGGAACAGGACCTTACTGAGGATAAGTACGGCGGTGAGAGCACAAGCGCCCATGAATTCCTCTGCGTTTCTTACCCCGAATCAATTATTAAAATCCACGATAGTTATCTGGATGTCGGCAGCGACATCATCGAGACCAACTCGTTCCAGGGAAGCTCGATAAAACAGGCGGAGCATAATCTCGAGAACCGGACGGAAGAGATCAATCGCGCCGCCGCTATGGTCGCGCGAAATTCGGTCGATAAATTCTACACCCCTGACTGGCCACGGTTTGTCGCGGGATCTGTGGGTCCGACCGGATACCTGCCGTCCTCAGCCGATGCCACCCTTGGAAATATTCCACTCGACAAACTCAAGCAGTCGCTTTATCAACAGTGCAAAGCCCTGGTTCTCGGAGATGGTGATGAGCAGAATCCTACTGGTGTAGATCTGATCCTGATTGAAACCGGGCAGGATTTACTCGAACTGAAGCAGGGCGTTATCGCGGTACAGGAATTGCGCGACGAACTCGGGCTTGATATTCCACTCATCATCCAATTCACTCTCGCCAACGCCGGAAAAATGCTTCTCGGAAGCGATGAAAAAGCCGCGCTCGGCTGTTTTCTGGATCTCCCCATCGATGTGATCGGAATTAATTGCTCCACAGGTCCTGAGGAAATGCGTGAGGCTGTACGTTATCTCGGTGAAAATGCGCCTATGTGGGTAAGCTGCCTTCCGAACGCCGGACTTCCGGAAGAGGTCGATGGACACGCGCATTACCATCTCGAGCCTGAGGTGCTCGCGGATGCTCACAGGGAATTTGTTGGACGTTTCAAGGTTTCAATGGTCGGCGGATGCTGTGGAACAACCCCGGCTCACATAAAAGCTGTTATTGATAAGATCAATGGATGGAAACCATCCCCACGTCCGACAAAAAAGCCCCTGCTTGTCGCCTCGGGCCTGGAAGGATTCAATATCGATGAACAGATCATGCCAGTAATTGTTGGTGAGCGACTGAATTCCCAGGGATCGAGAAAAGCGAAGAAATTCGTTCTCGACGATGATATGGAAGGGTTGTACAACATCGCGCGTGAACAGGTCGAAGCTGGAGCTGCGGTTCTCGATGTAAATTTAGCGGTAACGGAGCGTGACGACGAGGATGTCCAGATGACAAAGATCGTCAAGCTCCTGAACGACAGTATCCCCTGCCCCCTGATGATCGACTCTACCGAAACTCATGTCGCAGAAGCCGCGCTGAAGCTCATTCCGGGACGTCCGATAATCAACTCGATAAATTTCGAGTCCGGCGAAAAACGCGCGCGGGATACATTCAAATTACTGAAAAAATATGGCGGAATGGTTGTAGCCTTGACTATCGACGAAGATGGCATGGCTCTGGAACCCAATAAAAAAGTAGCGGTAGCCAAGCGGCTCGCTGCCCTCGCAAAAAATGAATACAGCATCGACTCTGACCGCCTGCTTTTCGACGTCCTCACTTTTACCCTCGCCACCGGCGAAGAAGAGTACAGGCATTCTGCCATAAAAACGCTTGAGGGAATTTCAAGGGTAAAAAAAGAAGTTCCCGGTTGCTGGACTGTTCTCGGGGTTTCAAATGTATCATTCGGTTTCGGACCCGCCGCGCGCAAGGCGTTGAACTCGGTGTTCCTGTACCACGCTGTGCGTGCCGGGCTCGATTTCGCAATTGTCCACGCCGGCGCGGTGATTCCGTACCAGTCGATCAACGCTCGCGAACGTGAATTGTCCGAAGACCTGGTGTTCAACAAACAGCCCGACGCACTCGAACATTTCATCGATTATTTTGAAAAAAAGAAAGCTACCAGTGAACCGGTTTCGCATCCCCAGGTAATGCGAACTCCCGAAGAGGGACTTCACCACGCTATTCTTCACAGGGTAAAAGACGGTGTCGAGGATTTGATCGACAAGGCGATCGAGAACAGGGACCCGCGCGCTGTCCTGAATGACATTTTACTCCCTGCCATGAAAGAAGTCGGCGATAAAATGGCGACCGGAGAGATGATCCTGCCCTTCGTACTTCAGGCAGCTGAAGTTATGAAAGCCGCAGTAAAGCGCCTTGAAAATTACATGGACAAAACCGATTCTGATTCGCTCGGCAAAATTGTCCTCGCGACAGTCTACGGCGATGTTCATGACATCGGGAAAAATCTGGTTAAGACAATTCTTTCCAATAACGGATACACTGTTTACGACCTTGGCAAACAGGTCCCCAATGCTGCGATAATCGCAAAAGCTAAAGAAGTCAACGCCGACATGATCGGATTGTCTGCGCTGCTGGTCACCACTTCGCGGCATATGGAATCATGTGTCGAAGACCTTCATCGCCAGGGATTGAACATACCGGTTATTATCGGTGGAGCCGCGATTAATCGTTCATTCGCCAGAAGAATCAGCTGGATTGGCTCCGATAAGATCTATCCGCCCGGAGTTTACTATGCCAAGGACGCATTCGCCGGATTGAAATTTATCCAGGGATTGAAGGATGAGGAAGAACGCGAAGAATTATTTCAGATGGCTGAAGAAGGCGCGCGTACATGGCGCGAACGCCGTGATCGCAAACTCGAAGCTGAAAAAGAAGAAGCTCTCGAAGTGCGCGAAGTATTTGTCCCTACTGTCAGTCGCGAAAATACGATCCCACAACCTGCCTTCTGGGGAACTAAGGTTCTGGAGCCAACCGACGTCAGGAATATTTACCCCCTCATAGACAAGAAAGTTCTGTACAAATTGAACTGGGCTGTACGTGGAACATCATCGGAAGAATATAACAGGCTGATCAAGGGTACATTCGAACCGTTGTTCGAGGACTTGAAGGCCGAGGCAAGAATCGAAAACTGGCTGCTGCCTGCCGCTGTCTACGGATTCTTCCCGTGCAATTCCGACGGTGAGGAAGTCGTCATCTTCAATCCGTTCAACGGAGATCCGCTCAAGAACGAGGAAGAGATCGGACGCTTCACTTTTCCACGGCAGAAAAAGGAACCTCGGTCGTGCCTTTCCGATTACTTCAGGCCGGTCGATTCAGGCGAACGCGATGTTCTCGCGCTGCAGGTCGTAACCATGGGTCATAGTGTTACGGATGTGGTTAATTCATTCACCCAGGCCGGCGAATATTCCAAGGGATTCTTCCTCCACGGACTATCCGTCGAGACGACCGAAGCGTTTGCGGAATATTTGCACAGGATCATACGTGATGAGATGGGAATCGAGCGCGGACAGGGCCACAGGTATTCATTCGGTTATTCATCGTGCCCGGATTTGTCGCAACAGACGGTAATATTCAAATTACTCGACGCCCAGAACAATCTTGGAACACGCCTCACCGAGGATTTCCAGATCATCCCCGAGCAATCGACCAGCGCTTTCATTATCCATCATCCGGATTGTAAGTACTTCAACATCGAGGAAGAAGGCCTCCAGGCTGTCCTCCGCTCACCACTTGAGTAAATTTGTAGCCCGGAAATACACTTTCCGGGATTCTTGACTGAGATCGCGAAACTCCTCATACGCATTCCTAAACGCCGGAGCGCGTCCGCCGCGGCGGACCATCACGCATCTTGACTGAGATCGCGAAACTCCTCATACGCATTCCTAAACGCCGGAGCGCGGGATTCCTATCACGCATTTCTCCCTCACTGGAAGCGCGAAACTCCGTGACATCGTTATTCACGACAGAGGAA
>DASWIV010000033.1:0-4690 GCA_036397475.1 bacterium | reverse complement strand
CCAGATTAGAATGAAGGCGATGGAGAACAGGATGGAATATTCAATGGAAATCCCGAAAAACTGGGGCAGGAGTGTCCGCCAATGGAAGTAAGTGGCTATCCAATTTCCGAGCCACACGCCGATGAAACCGAGGAAGGTCGTCGTGAAAAATCGCCGTTTGTTGTATCCGGTGACAAGCTGTGCCACGGTCCCGATCAGGAACGCGATCACTACATAATAAGTCAACCTGACCAGTATGCCTGACATCTATTTTATTGTAGTACAGGAATCGGGTTTACGGGACTTAATCATGCCTGAAAAAGGGAAGATTCGTTGTTTTTTACAGGATTCGCCTCGAGCGGAAGTTTAGTGGAGCTTTTTATCATAGGCTCACGAGTGGAAATTGTCCGCGGATTGAGAATTTCAACGGCCATGATTCCTATATCATCGAAAGGTTCCGCACCGGAGCTGAATTTATGGACGTCGTCGAGTAGGGTATCGATAATGTTATCTACCGACCGCAGGCACGCTTTTTCGACCGATGACATGAATGCTTCGCGGCCAAACCTCTGGCCGTCAGGATTCTGTGCATCGGTAACACCGTCGGTGTAGAAGATAAGCTTGTCGCCGGGCTCAACGCGGATTATATCCACACGGTATTTCGAATTTTCGAACATCCCAAGGGGAAGGCCTTCGCCCTCAAGTTTTGTGAGCATCTTCCTCCTGGAGATCCACCACAGGGGTTTTTCACATCCTGCGATCGAATAGGTCATGGCCCAGGTCTTCTTATCAAGTATGGCGTAAAATCCTGTCGAGTACTGAAGGAAATCCTCGATCGCGGCTTCCGATTCGTAGAGGCTTTCATTCAGCGCCTTGAGCATTTCATTCGGTTTTTTGATTTTATGTGCAAGGACCCTGATCGAGTTGATGATCGCCATCATGGTAAGGCTGGCAGGGACACCCTTTCCGCTGACGTCACCCATCGCGATGCCAAGCCGATCGTTATCGAGCTCTATCACGTCGAAAAAGTCGCCTGAGAGAATTCTCGCAGGAGTTATCCTGCCCTCGATTCGTACATTCCCTCCTTCATAGATCCTGGGAAGCACGTGGCGCTGGACACGTTCGGCAAGTTTTATTTCCTCGTCCTTACGGGCGTTCTGAAGTGTGATCCGATGATGTATTCTCGCGTTTCTGATAGCGATGGCGATCTCGCCCGACAGGTATTCAAGCGTCTCGATGTGTGTCGCGGTAAACATGTTCGACTGGTCGCCTGCGAAAAACAGGAGGCCTTCCATCTGGTCTTCCCGCAGGATGGGGAAGGCGAGGAAGCTTCTGATATTATATTTTTCAATGATCGCCGGATGGAACCATGTCCCGATATTGTCGACCCTGAATTCCTCCACAAGCAGGCTCTGCCGCGATCCATGAATGTGGTCGACGATCAACTGGAACGATGATGACTGGAAAAATTTCTTCCATTGATCCGAATCCGGCCGGGATAATTCCGCGACTTCTCCACCCGGGGACGGATCCAAAAGCCGTATTGCAGCCGCTGTCGCTCCGCAAACCATCATTCCGTTAACGAGCACGATATCGAGAATTTCTTCCGGATTAAGTCCGGCGGCGTTGATGGCCTTGGATATCTGCGTCAATTTTCTCAGGCGGTCGACAGTTAGATCAAGCTGTGACTTGGCAAGGTTGAGGTCCAGCTGATTCTGCACGAACACCCAGAGAAGGAGCAGGAACAGAAGCGGCGGGATAAGATAGTACGACGCCGCCGATCCGTAGATCAGAAAAATGTAAAAACTTAACGGCGTGAACAGGAATGTGCTGATCAGGTCCCACTGTCCAAGTTTCAGAAGTGTAGTGTGCGGAATCGACCGTCCCTCCGCGATCATGGCGGGAACGAGCAGGCTGATATTTACGAATGTATGAATTATTGCCGCGCAGATAAGAGGTGCGAATACCTGTACACTCGGGGTGATGATGAATTCTTCCGATGTCGCTACGCCGGCTGCATTCTCGGTGAAGCCCATCGTTACGCCTTCGCCTATTCCGCCGAGCATGTAATAAACGGTACCGGTAAGAAATGTGGTAATGAACTGGACCGCCGCATTCACCCCCATGGCGTATTTGCGCTTGTGGAGGAAAATACCGTCGCCGAGAGTTACTCCTATCGCGGCGACAAGGCTTCCTGTCCATGGACCGAGCACAAGTACCGAGAGGAAATTGACGCTGTACGCCTGGCTGATTCTCGCGAAAGGAAAGTCGACTTTTATGTGGTATGCGAACGCACTCGCAGCGACCAGGATAATGAAGCTGATCCAGTAATTATGAAAATCAAGGCTGAAAAGATAAATGGAAATGAGGATCAGGAAAAATCCCAGTCCTAGCTCAGCCCATGTGAGCAGCTTGGAATAATGTTGTAAGCGAGTGGTCTGCATTTACGTCGACATAAATCGGCAATCTATACGGGCGGGAATACCCGTATATATAATTTCACGCCAACGGGGGTCGAATTTTACGGTTTTCTTAATACAACTTAATAAAGAAATAACGAAAACCGGGGTTAAATGCTTATTTATCCGGGAATAACCGGAAATGGGTCCGGAAATTAACCAGGTACCGGTGGATCCTGATTTAACATCCGTATGAACGTCTGGTAAAATCCGTTGGTCTCATTAATGGCGAAGAAGGAGTAACTGAAGTGCGTTACAACTTTGGAAGAGCATTGGGAATAACACTTGCGATACTGGTACTGGCAGGGATATTTTCATTACTTACCATTGCGGCCAACAAGGTTTACGGTCCCCCGGTGATTGAAAAACCGGATGTTCTTGTTTCCCTTGAAAGGTGGGAAGGCCGCGAATTCGACCAGTTGCTGGTGGACGCATTGACCTGGCCAATGCCAGATGAGATGGAAACAATTCCTCCTGTAGATCCCGATGCTCCGCCCCCCGCGAGTACGCGGCTTTACAATAATCAGCTGGAGAACCTGCTCAGCTCACTTCATTATTTTTACAGGCTTTCGGGAGATGATTCGCCATCGGAATATGTGATCGGATGGGATCCTGAAGATGGAGGGCGAGTCGTCACAACCGCTACGCTTTTCTCAATTGAAACAAATATCAGTTATCTCCTCACACTGGAGATGTACAGGAAAATGCACGCGAAGGCGGTTTTCGACGAGGACCTTGAATACGCAAGGAAAGTTGTCGACGATCTTTTCGCGATGACCTGGCGTACCGCTCTGGAGTGGCCGCTGGGACCATATTTTGACCTTGTCGCTCTTTACGATCTGACCGGCAACGAAAAATACCTCGAATATTCAAGGCGGTATGGTGGAGGAGATGGAATCAACGATTACAATACTCCTCTTACTAAAGCCCGGACACTTGCCGTCGCTTACCAGAGAAACCGGCCTGGAAATGCCAGTCCATTTTATTTCCTTCACGCGGCACTACTTGCCGACTGGGGCAAACGGTACGATCCATCGATGGTGGACCAGGCCAGGACTGTATTCAGGGGATTAAGGCGGGATCTTCTCGATACGAGGTATAACCTGTTCTGGAAGCAGTCGTCGACGGCTGGGGACGGCAGCGGGGCAAAAACGGTAATCCAGACTTTCGACTCCCTCGAACAGCTTACCGCGGTTCGTGCCATCCTGCTTTACGCAAAATCCAGTAGCGATCCCGAAGGGCTTGCGCTGGGAAAAGCGGTTATGGAAGGGATCTGGGACGAGGACTCGCCGCTTCAGTATAAACCGCCAGCCGACCTTCCCCAGAGTGCTTTCTGGGGAATTTATACAGCGTACGATATGCAGCGCGAAGCTGAAAGGCTCGATACGGGAGAGCGCACCATTATCCATGTGCTGCTCCTGGAAGACATGGTCCTGTTGAACGAACTGACTCGCGGGGAATATCGCGGCGAAGTCGATTTCCTGTCGCAGTGGATGGAAGATTCAGGACCGCTATACGATCAGCAATTGAACGGATTCTACACACTGTACAAAGGCCAGTATGAACCGGTCGAGGGCTCGAACCTGGACTCAAAATCCGCCATCTGGATGGCGCGGGCACTGGTTCAGGACGAATGGTACCGGTATCGCTCGGTAAGAGACCTCACGGAAATTGCGCCCGAGGAAGTTCAGGTCGAATAGGATTATTCAAAATTCCAATGAAGGAAAAAAATCCCGAAATGCCGGTAGAAGGGCATGTCCCTCCGTTTAAAAATTTTGTCGTCCTGCTCGCATCCCTGTGGGCATTGAACCTGGCTGATACGTTTCAAACACTCTTTTTAAAAGATTCGGGATTCCTTCATAAAGAAGCGAATTTTTTCATCGATTTTTTCCTGACGAAGGGAAGCGTCCAGTTTATCAGCGCGAAGGTGCTGGCAATGGTAGTTGTTTCGATTATCCTGGTACGGGGATGGCGCGATAAGGACGGGTTCAGTTTTCTTGGAACCAGGTACAATTCGGTACAGGTTAAGAAGTCGATCTATTTTCTCCTCACAGCAGGAGTTATCTATTACATTTTGATTGTTATATTCCCGTTCATCGTCTTGAGCCTGACAGGATTACTCGAACCGGTGGGATAATTTAACCACCATTGGTCAGGATATATTCAATTGACGTCTCATTATCAGTTATCCCGTAATCCGCATCCCTTAATTCACCATTCAGCCAGAGGTCGATCTGGTCGCGGAAATGCGG
>DASWIV010000032.1:0-8785 GCA_036397475.1 bacterium | reverse complement strand
CGAAAAATCCCTGTGTCAGATTATGAAGAAGTAATACAATAAGCAGGATCGCGGCAGGCATAATCCTGAACTTTCCATCGTTCACCGTAAGCACGGTCAGGACTATCGACAGCACAAAAGCCAGTGCCGTTGCCAATCTTGTAATAAAATTCGCTTCCACCGGCTTTGTGATAAACGATGGATCTCCGATGGAAAATCCTTCTTTTTCAATCGACGCTTTTACCTGCGTAAACATCGATGTGGTTTTCTCCAGCAGGCTGCTGCCATTGTTAGCCAGCAGGAATGGTTTCAAATAAACCAGGCGTATTCCTCTTTCCTTGACCGACCGTGTAAATCTCTGGACCGCCCTCTCTATCGTAATAACTTCCATCTCCTCGTCTTCGATAGAGTGTACGCGGACAATTCTCGTCGGCATTTTTTCGGCCTGTGATTCAGCCCCCTTCTGCTCGGCAAATTCGATATTCCCGACCTGCATGTTCTCGTTGGTGACAATCCCCGACGGATATCCGAGCACGCTGTCGCCGTCGAATATGAATATGCCATCCGGGAAAGTCGCCATCGCGGATGACGCTATCTCGGTCACCTGGTCAGCAGAATAACCCACATAATTTTTCAGTCTGGGATGAAGCCTGAACCCTTTCGATCTCAGTTCCGCAACCAGCATCGGATCGAATCCGAATCCCCAGTCAAGTATCAATTCAGGCTCTCCGGATATCGAAACCACTCCGCCCATGCCGCCATGGTCATCCACTTCCACAAGATTCCAGAATCTTTCTTCCGCGACCCTCGCGATTCTCTGGAAATCATCCGGATTCGAAAAGATCAGATGGGTCTTATCGTGAGCCAATCCCAGGAGGAGCGGCCAGTCGGTATTTCTTTCAAATGTCTCCTCGACCTCGTATCCGGGAATTCTCTCGAGCCTGTCCCTCTCATCGGGGGTAAGCCATCCGGGCCATCCGACACCCTCTATAATGGTACAGATTCCCCTGAGTTCCATAAATTTCGGGGTGTCCTCGAGTACAGCGAGATCCTTTATCCCCGCATTTTTAACTTCATCGAGAACGTTATCGATTCCAATATTTTCAGTCTGCGCCAGCTCCACCAGTTGATAATAGTCCGCAACCATCGCGACAGATTTGAAATCGTTGTCAAACCGGTTCCTGTGGACTAACGTCACTATCGACGGAATCACGCAGGCAAAATAAATTACCCAGATAATTCTAATTATTGATCTACTCATAATAAAAAACCGCCCGCATTCAATTTGAGCGGTATTTTATCATAATTAGCCGCCATCCTTGGCGTATTACATAAATATGGAAAAAGATGGAAGTATATCCATCTTTAATAGCTTACGAATTACCGTGTGAATTATTTACGCTCAGGAGTGATGGTTCAGGACAAAATCCCTGTCGTTGTACCGGATCTTTATCAGGTAATGCTGGTCTGACCTTGAATACCACGCGGTGTATCCCGATGTCGATGTGCTCACATTGACAACCCAGCAGTCATATTGCGTGTTTGCGGTCTCGACAACCTCTGTCCCGGTCACTTTTACAATGGGGGTATAGAGCGAATGCGACTTTATATCCATTACCGTAAAAGTGACGAAGTTCTCCGGTTCGAATGGAATGTTCCTTAGAAGAATCGGGACCATGTCAGAGTCCGAAAATCTTATCGAGCGGGATATCGCGTAATCGTACCTGTCAGGCTGATCGGGATAATACGCCTGGATTGTCATGTTGTCGCCGGAATAATTTCCTTCATACCGCCATTCCTTGTCCCCTGTCCTCTCAACACGCGAACACATCAGTGCCCTCAGGTCGGATCCGGCGAATTTTACGTCCTGGATGACATTATATTCCTGGTCTTCCTCGGTCCACGTTTCTTCCCATTCGAGCCTGTACGCCACATCGTCGAGCATGGTCAGCTCGCTGTATTCAACCCTGGCTTCACCAATTACCACTCCTCGTTCGATTATGTCGTAGACTTCAAAATGCCCCATCTGCCAGACCAAATCACCGGAAAAATCGTAGTCCATGTACACTTTGCTGTTCGCTCGTGGACAGAACAGCAACAGGAGAAATGCCACGACTGGCAAAATCAGTTTGAAGTTACCCTTTCCCGTCAATATATTCATGATAGAACCAACCCAAAATAAAATTTGCAGCCACGATAATGATATCACAGGGATGGGAAACTTTCGCCATGTATTGTGCTTAATTATGATGGGCCCTGTACCGGGTATGGAAGCTCCACTCCCTCTTCTCCCGTGCCTTTAGACCTCAGAAGCTTCGATACAGATTCTAGGATCGGCGTATTGGTAAGGTTCATCGACAATGGCGTTATCGAGATGAATCCCTGGTCCAGTTCGTACGCATCCGTTCCCGGATCGTAGCCATGCTGAACCTTTTTCCCGGTGATCCAGTAATAATTCCTGCCTCTCGGATCCTGGCGCTCATGTACAACATCGACATACCACCTGTGTCCCTGCCTTGTAACCGCGACTCCCTTGATCTTTTCTTTGGGAAGATCCGGATAATTAATGTTCAGGAGCATTTTCGACGGCAGCTCGTTTCCTCGTATCAGGCTGCTCAAAACAGCTATAAATTCCCCACATTCGGAATAATAAGCGCTGTCGAAACTTCCGATACTTACCGCGATCGACGGCACCCCGTTCACCGTACCCTCCATCGCTCCGGCGACAGTGCCTGAATAAGTCACATCGTCACCAAGGTTCGGCCCGGAATTTATTCCCGAAATCACCAGGTCCGGTTTCGACTCGAACACTGCATTCAATCCCAGAAGCACCGCGTCGGTCGGAGTGCCGTTGGTTGAATATGCCATCACACCGGATACGGGATATTCTCTCTCGGGATTGCACCTGAGTGCCTTATGCAGCGTTATCGAATGTCCCACACCCGACTGCTGCATTTCAGGAGCGACCACAACAACATCGCCGACATCCTTGAGCGCATTCGCCAGCGCCGCCAGTCCGGGTGCACGAATTCCATCATCGTTGGTAACAAGAATTTTCATAACAGTCCAGAGAATATATCAGGGTGTTGGATGTATCGCAATTCCCGGTAAAAAAAAACAGGACCCCTTGACGGGGCCCCGTGATTCTTCATTTTATAAATATACTTACTCCGCGAATACCTGGACATTGTCAATAAACTGGCCGCGGCATCCGTTGTAAAGTGAGTCTTCGGTTGAAAAGGCGAACGATAGAGTTACATTCCCGCCCGCGTATGCTGATATATCGTATACAAAGTGCATCCAGATAGGAGGACGGTTCCATCCGCTCATTGATGCGGTGAATGCCGATGGGCCAGGTTCAATAAATGTATTAAAGAACCTGGTATCCACACCATTCACGTAAAAATGCATCAGCTCGAAGTCGGCCGGCTGAACCCCTTCAATTATCCAGCTCATGTCGAACTCAACCCGCGCTTCCGTATAGTCGCTGAGATCTATGGATGGGCTTGTGGCTGTCCCAAAGTGCTCGAACAGCGAATCGCCGCCTCCCCACTGGGTGTTGAAGCTGTCCGGTTCGCCGATGAAATTGCCGTACTGTTCCTCACCATACCAGAGGTAGTACTCACCCCCATGTGGCGGCGGCGGAATTGCCCCGCCATACGGCTCCCCGGCAGGAAGCCATAGCCATTGGTTCTGGGGCAGATATGACATGTTTACGATCGATGGACTGTATTCCTGCCTGTGATAATATCCCGCCATTCCCCAGCCCATGTCAGTTTCGAAATCATCTTCCCAGACAGGGGTCTGGCCATGGGCGTCCAGGGCAAACACATAATATTCAGTTTCATTGGCGGCTGTGCTATATGGCCCATGAACCTGGCCCTCATGGCCACTTGCATTTACGGTCAGGAAATAGGTATTCAGTGTCCCGTCAAAGCTGTCTCTGGCGAGATTGGTCATGTTGAAATAACCGTTTTCATCCGTTTCGCCACCCGCGACAAAATCCTGCCCGGGATCGGCGACAGAGAAATTGACATAATCCGGCGACGTAAGTTCGACAGAGGCTGCTGAGATGGGCATTCCGAATGAATCTACAACACGTCCCGATACACCGAATATCTGATCCCAGGCGGTTTCAAAGAATCCTCCCGTCGGATCAGGCCGGTTAGGGTACTGAAGCCCGAAATCCAGGCGCACATCTTCATCGGTGGTCACAGCTACATTCCATGCTGTGGAGTCGAGGTGAAGCCCATCAGTTGCGGCAACGGAAACATCAAAGATTCCGGTTGTCACCATCACCTGGTAAAATCCATCCTCGGTCAATACCGCGCTGGGCTGGAATCCAAGCGGGTCCTGGTTAACCACCGAAAGCACGGCATTGTCAAGGCCGGTAAGGAGGAATGAATCCCCTACATTGCCCCAGATGCTCTGTACAGCCGGAGGAGGAGTAGGATCGACCTTTATCGTCATGTAATTATATAATCCAAGGTCCGGATCGTCCTCGCTGAACGCGGCGATCAGAAATTCGTATTCGCCCTGCTCCGCATCCATGCCGTTGGTAATTGAAGCCTCCCACCTGGCGGTGGAAATATTGAATTCAAGTTGAGTTATATCTCCCGTGATCGGGGTTGTGTCAATGGATACTTCCGAAACATTTTTCTGCCAGTCGTAAGCTTCGACAAAAATCGTGCCTTCACCCTGATCGATTCCCTCGAGATCGGGATCGTCCTGGTAAATCGAACCGTCGAATCCCCAATTATCCAGATCGTACGGCTCCTCGCAGTTCATCGGCCAGCTTGCATCCAATGCGTAGTTAATGAACCATTTTTTGGGATCAGGCGGGATGTACATCTCGAAGATTTCCGAATAGGAGGCGTACGCACTGAACTGCCTGTTCTCGACCGTCTTAGCGTAGGCCCTGAATGGATTTATATTATCCATTGGAGCATATAACTTGGTGTAAGCGTCCGGATTCAGCAGCCTGTGAGCTTTTTCATCGTAGAATACGATTCCCCTGATATCATATCCGACGAAAGCAGTCGGATTTACAAGGGTTGCCTTGACGGTGTAAATGAAATTATCAGGGTCGATATCGATAAACTGCAGCTTTATACAATTTTTAGCCGGACACCAGAACGACGATTCCAAAATAGGCCGCACATTAAGGTGCGCCGCGAGGCTCCGGTTATCGATAACCTCTATTGTCTGAGCTTCCTGGTCGATCACCCAGGTGTATATGCCAAAAGTCTGGTGCGATCCCCAGTCCGACGGGTTCATCGCATTCCGGTCATTTTTTTCGGTGGTCAGGAAATTGCCGTTACTGAAGCCTGGCGATGTCGGATCGCCACCACTCCCACTACACGACACAACAATAATTAACAAAGTTAATAGTAAAAATACGGGCAGTATTTTATACGCACCCAGTGTTATTCGGGCAGCCATTGCAAGCCTCCTACGTAAAATTACTGCAGTTCCCCTGATAACTGCGGCTTGATGATAAGCAATTATATAACATAACAGCACTTATTTCAGCCTGAATCGCACCATTCACACTTAAATATGAACTTAAATCGAATTAATAGGTTCCGAAACCGGTCCCGATTGATGATATAAATTTGAGAGTGTACAATAATGTTATGAAAATCAGAGGGCAGAGGGCGATAATCGTTCTGGCGATATTCCTGTCAGTATTTTTCCTGCTTCCTTATATTTCATATTCGCAGTCGGAGGCCGATCCCGCTGAAGAATCCGAACTGGTCCAGCCAGAAATTAATCCAGCACTGCCTTCAGACATCCCCACACGCGAAACATTTCAACCTGAAAACTCAGAGCGCGCGCAGCTGGGACCCTCGGCAGTCGATTACTTCAAAACGTTCGCGAGCCTGGCAGTGGTTATCGGCATCATCTACGGATTAAGCGTCCTGATGAAAAGGTTCGTGGTTGCGAGAGGACTTTCAAGCACATCCGAAAATTTGAAGATCCTCTATTCCCTGAGCGTTACCCCAACCCGCACCCTGTACGTCGTGAGGTTTGGTGAACGTATTCTGCTGATAGGCTCGGGAGAAGGCGGAATGCGTACACTATCCGAGATAACCGATCCGGTCGAAGTCTCCGGGCTCCTCAGGGATATGGAATTCAAGGGCAACTACGATTTCAACCCGTTCAAGGAACAGTTCAAAAAATTAAGCCAGGCGGATCACGACGATTCCGAACTCATTGAAGATTTCGATACCCGGCAGCGCCGTATCAAGTCATCGCTCGACCGCCTGAAAAAATCCTCGTCGGATGAATAACCTTTCATCCTGCCTGCAAAATATATCTCCAATTAAATCCGGCTCCAGTCAGAGCAGGTACACAATTATCGATACCGCTGCTATCACTGCTGATGGCAGCAGCAGCATTTTCAGTACCGGGGCTATCTCCGATTTGTAATACTCGACAGACAGAACAAGGCATAAATGAACCGGAGACAACAGTACCCCTATAAACCCGAACGCGTACGCCATCTGTACCTTCTGAAGATCAACCGGATCACCGAAAAATGGGATCAGGAGGGGAAACGCCACACTTACGAATGAATGGGTGATTCCGGTCAGATATCCTACAAGCATAGGCAGAACTATGAACAATACTTCCTCCGGCACATGCCACTGTTGAAAAACCGCGGGAAGCTCGTCGACAGCTCCGGACACCTGGATAACATCTTTAAAGATCAGGACTGATAAAATGGTCCCGAGCAGCTTTACATTAAGCCCCATTCTTACGCACCGGAAAAATACGTCCAGCTTCAGCCTGGTGATCGCGAATAAAATAATGGAAACCGGAAGCGATACCAGGAGCAGGTCTATCGACTCAAGCTCCCCGGCAAATATGTCGATCCCGAACAACTTCAGGATCGCGGGGACAATTATTACACTTAGTATTATCAGCATGACAGGCCAGAATCCGTGCAAGAACCGTTTCGTTTCGACCCAGAATTCAGCACGACTGATATTTCCTCCTTGGATCTTCGGCACCTGCATCAGGCCGAATAACCAACCGGCGCCGATCGCCGCAACGCACAGCGGAAACTGGTAAAGGGTCAGGTCCATGAGATCGATCTCAAGGACCGCTACGCATAACAACAAGCCTGGATAAAGCGGCCACGAGTATTCCCATACATGGCGGAACCAGTAATTCAAAAAGGTACGGGATTCCGCCGACAAACTGGCCTCATCTGCAGGACCCACGATCATCGGGGCTGAAAACAGCGCTCCACCCGGCATCGGGAGAAGTCCGATCAAACCTGGCAGAAATCCGATTGTCGCCCGATTGTCGGCAATAACCCTCCTGACTGCTCCAACCAGCTCATCAAGCGCTTTCGCTTCCTTCATGCTGTGGCTGAGGACCAGGATAAAATACACCATCATCAGGAGCGTGACCGTGGTGTTACCGATGATCGCTTTATATACGGCAACAAAAAAATCCGCCACCGGCAGCGAAAATAAAATCGCGGCAAGAGCGGAACAGATCCCTAGAACTAGACCAAGTCCAATTTTTCTGCGTACTAGAAAGTAAAGGACGACCAGGATAGCGGTGATTTTCAGTATCGGTAATATGCTGCGTTAACCCCATTAAAAGAAGGCACCTTTGCCTGTTTAAAACAGGTGCCCTTTTATTTTTCCAGCCGCATATTTTGTCACTTTACCGGTGAAAATTCAAAGTTAAGTCTTTTCAACAAACGCGTACTGCACCGCCATCGGAGTGCCATCGTCGAATATTGTTATATCTATGTGATAGAAGTCCTCGAAAATACCACCATTCCACGGGTCGAGGTACCATTCTCCCGCCCGGTGAGAGTCACCGACATCGGTTTTAAATACCCTCCTGACACCATCCTGGTCGACTCCGTCGAATCCTATATCAAGACCCCGTTCATCCTCGAAATATGACTGAAACCTTAAATAGGTACTCAATCTCGGGTGCCTGAATGATCCGCCAGCAGAAAAAATAACATAATCGGGATCGATCGCGTCAATGAGCTCCGGTGAACTGGATCCGTCCGAGCCATGATGTTGCCCAATCAGGACATCCGAGTCGACGTCGCAATTATCAATCATGAATGCTTCCGCAGCTCTGCAGTATCTGCCGGCATCGTCGCGGGTACCCACATACTCTTCCGTATCGCCGGTCAGAAGAATACTGCTACCCTCATATTCCACCTTAATAACGATGCTTCCCGCATTTTTATATTCAGACTCATCGCTTTCCAGTGAAAAACCCCAGTCGTTGGGAGGATAGGCCCACCCGCACACAAACGTTACGGTAACATCTTCATCGCTTGTTTCGATTTCACTGCCGAAATCAATGTCGCTGCACCTGAGATTTATTTCCTCGCAACCATGCAACCTGACTTCGTTCCAGAGAGCATGCGTGTAATCAAACCACGCGTCCATGGGTTCAAGTTCGTCCGTAATCCTTACAAATCCTGAATGAAGAACCCTCGCGACATCAAATTCCTCCAGCAGATCATCGGCATAGCCTATGTGATCCTGATCGTTATGGGATAACACAAGAAGGTCGATTTGCGGATTCGTTCCCAAATATGCCTTGAGTTGCATGTAGCCATCGGAATTTTTTCCGGTGTCATAGACAATGAAATGATCGTTTGGCAATCTGATCGCAACGCAAAGGCCTACTCCGCAGTCGATAACCCTTGCCCTTAATTCCCCTTCAGCCGCGTAAGCTGAATTACATATGAAAATTGAAAATACAATTAGTGAAATACAAAATAATTTCCTCATTGAAATTCCTCCCACTTTAATCT
>DASWIV010000031.1:0-21216 GCA_036397475.1 bacterium | reverse complement strand
TCGCCGGGCGTGATGTCGGGATGGATCAGGTCGTGATCGTTGTCGTCCACGACCAGCAGGGCAAACAGGCGGGTCGCGACACTCGGGATTTCCAGCTCACCCTCAAATACTTCCACGATATCGAAATACTTGGTCCATTCCGGATCCTGCATTACTTTCGTGTAATCGAAGTCTGTCGGATTATCCGTAAGCCATCCTACATTCACCAGAAGCAGGTTCACGTCGAAAGTTCGTAACCAGTCATAGAGGTCTTTCGGTGAGTCGCAATGCATCGCGTACTCCTCGAAATTATCAGGCCCCCATGCGTTTCCGTAGATCGGAAAATCGCAGTAGAACTTGTAGCCATCGAGGCCGAGCATATACACACGCGCGTCGATGTCGAGGCGGTTTATGGTGTCTATATGAATAATTCCGGGCTTGTAGGTAAACAGGTACTGGTTACGCGATGTCTCACGGATTGTCACAACCCGTCCGGCGTTCTGCATCGTGACGGTAAACGCAAACATCAGGAAAACGGCGATCGAGGTCCAGTAAACAATATTCCTCCTGGGCACACTCCAATTGCTGATGAAGTAAATGAACCCCCATGCCGATAAAAGGCTGTGCAGGGAGAAGACGTAGAGGAGGAATCGCGCATTGTAAACACGTTCATAGAACAGCCAGTAAGAGTAGACGATGATAATGAAAATACCCATGTACCGGATGGATTTTTTCAAGGGGGCGAAAAATATCAGCGGAGTGAAACCCAGGATGAACGGTCCGATTCGTCCGACCGGCTGCTCGACCCATTCCGCGTTTGGCTGGAAGGTGTAACGGAAAAACACTGTGAATGCGTCCCACCAGTGGCTCTCACTGCCCTGAAATTCCTGCAGGTAGAAGTCGCGGCGGTAGGTGGAGAAAACGGTATCGGCTTCCTGTGTTCCCCAGTTAGCCCAGGCGAAGAGATTTTCATAGAAGGGATAAATCGGGTTTCCGAAGTGCACGACATTTGCGGCATACCAGGGAGCGGCGAAAATGAATCCCCAGAGGAAAACCAGCCACCAGTTTTTCAAGGCGAGCGCTATAATTAGGAACGAAGGCATGATTCCGTTAATATCTGTCGCGCAGGCGGCTCCGGCCGAGGCACCAGCAATAGTGAGCCATCCGGAGTTATTGGTTTCGTGGTATCGGATGACGCTGTAGAGTGCGAGGACAATATAAAAAACAAGGAGATGCTCGTTCAGGTGGTACATTCCGGCGTAATGGCTCATCGGCATCAGGATGTAAAATATAATTGCGACGAGACCGGCGGTCCGGTTGAACCAGAGGTTCGCCATCCTGAACAGCAGGCCCGATGTCATGATCATGTAGATCCACGGATTGATGCTGCCGGGGTCGCGTACGACAGACATCTGGATGGTTGCAAGCATTCCATGAAGCTGCAGAAATGGAAACTGGCGGTAATAAAAAATACCTTGTTGTTGCAGGTAAAGTTTTGGCGCAAACAGGTGAGCGCTGATCGGGTCATGTCCAAGGGATGGGTTATCGGTGAGGAACATGGTCCTGAGAATCCAGAACGCAATGAACAGGATCAGCATCAGGTCGAAGTCACGGTATTTAATGGTGTTTTTGTAAGCGTCCCTCAGGTGTGTAAAGAAGTCGGCAACCGCGAACCTGCCAATCAAAGGAATTACGACCACCAGTGGAATCAGTACCGCGGTGTAAAATCCGTGGGCCCATCCAATTCCCCAGACGATAGTCGCGAGAATAGCCAGGCCGATGCCTGTCGAGATTATCACCGTTTCGGACGGGCCGAATTCGAGGTCGGTCCAGTGGTCCTTCTTTTTTTTCTTTTTTGGGGGGCTGGGTTTGATTAATCTAATGAAATAGAAGCCAAGGGTATATCCCGACAGGATCATGAGGAATGTAATTCCCCAGGGAATCAGAATAAACTGGGTTAGGTCCCATGGATCCTGGATCGTCAACGCCTGAGCCTTGAAGAGGTAGATCCCGAAGACAATCAGGGCAAACAGAAACGATATATCTCTTCCAAGACGGTTCATTCACACCTAATTCAGTAGAAATATATTGCCTTTATGCGCGAAAGCCTCCACACGGTCCAGTCGCGACAGGTAAAGAGTATACACTAATTGGTCGATTTCTCCATGTGGAAATCGTGCAATCATGTATACTCCATTGCCCGTGCATGGGTAAACTGTTAAACTCCTGTACTCACTAATACGGAAAGAGCGCAAGAACATGAGCGAAAAGGAAAATTTGGAAAATCCACGAGGTCCACTTTGCATGGACTTCAGAACACACTCGTGCGGCGAAATTCGCACCGAAAACGCAGGGGAGAAAATCCGGCTGGCGGGATGGGTCCATCACGTGCGGGATATGGGCGGTGTGATCTTTCTTGTATTACGGGACAGGTGGGGGTTGATTCAGTGCACGTGCGACCAGTCCATTTCGCCTGAGGCATATCAAGCCGCGACCGAGATCAAAAATGAGTGGGTTATACAGGTACGCGGGGTAGTCGCCAGGCGTCCTGCCGGACTTGAAAATCCGGAAATGCCGACTGGCGAGGTTGAGATCAAGGCAAATAAGATTGAGATCCTGTCGAAAGCTGACGCGCCACCTCTCGTTGTTTCAGCCGACGGGAAAGAGGACGTGACGTTCAGATGGAAATACAGATACCTCGAGATGCGTCGACCCGATGTCCAGCAGCGATTTTTGTACAGGGACAAAATCATAAAGTTCATCAGGGATTTTCACCATGAAAGGGGATTTGTCGAGATTGAAACGCCGATGCTCTGTAAATCTACACCAGAGGGATCCCGCGATTACCTGGTGCCGTCGAGACTTGAGCCCGGAAAATTCTACGCGCTCCCTCAGAGTCCGCAGATGTTCAAACAGCTATGCATGGTCTCGGGATTCGATAAATATTTTCAGATTGCGCGATGTTTCCGCGATGAGGACCTCAGGGCGAACAGGGCTCCGGAATTCACTCAGCTGGATGTCGAGTTGAGTTTCACAGATGAGGACACGATATACAAACACACGGAAGACATGCTGGTCGGGCTGTTTAAAAAGATTACAGGAAGAACAGTCGATGCGCCATTTCCAAGATTTAAATACTGGGAAGTGATGGAGAAGTACGGATCGGACAAACCGGACCTTCGCTACGATCTCCAATTGATAGATATTAAATCGGCGTTTGAAAATACCGAAATAGGGATTTTCAAAAGCGTTATAGAATCTGGCGGAGACATCAAGTGCATTCATCTTGCGGGAACCCAGCCGTCGAGAAAAGAGATCGACGAATTTCAGAAGGAAGCGTCCAAGGGCGGAGCCAAAGGGCTCGCGTGGATCGGATTCGAGGCTGGCGGCAAAATTCGGTCGCCCCTGCAGAAATATCTGAAGGACGAGGAGATTGCCAGGATCAGGGAGCTGACGAGTTCAGACGATGGAGACATGGTCCTGATTGTCGCCGGTGAAAAGATGGTAGTCCTTCAGAGCCTAGGATTTTTGAGGATCATGCTTGGACGGTACTACGATCTTATAGAGCAGGGAGTGTACAGGTTGTGCTGGGTGACCGATTTTCCGATGTTCGAGTTTTCGGACTTCGAGGGGAAAATTGTGAGCCAGCACCATCCCTTTACCGCACCGAATGCTGAGCAGTGGAACGAATGGCTTGAAGCTGGAAAGCCGCTGGAGGGAGAAAAATTGTACGGGATGCTGTCGCGGTCGTATGACATTGTGTTGAACGGCGACGAGATCGGGGGCGGGTCGATAAGAATTCATAACCAGGATCAGCAGAAGGACGTTTTCAGGATACTCGGATTGTCGGATGATGAGATCAAGGCTAAATTCGGATTTTTTGTAGAGGCATTGAGCTACGGTACACCGCCGCATGGGGGGATAGCGCCGGGAATCGACAGGATAGTGATGCATTTGGTGGGGGCTGATAATATTGCCGAGTGCATGGCGTTCCCGAAGACGTTGAAGGCTACCGATATAATGCTGGAGACACCGTCGGAGGTGTCAGAGGCGCAGTTGAAGGAATTGGGATTGAGGGTCGTTAAGTGACTGAAGCCTGAGTTTGAAAATAAGTCAGAAGTCCCCGGCGTAAGCCCGGACATTACGCGGTATGAGCACTGCCCTCATATAATTCCATCATTGCTCCCTGCCTTCTTATTACATAATCAATAGTATCCGCTACTGACTCCATATTCCACAGGTATTTTGTGCTGCCATGTCTCGCCCACCTTTTTCTGTCCTTGCAATCCAATCCAGCAAGATTCAGGTGCCTGCTTCCATAGGATTTTAGATCCTTTACAATAAATTCCGGTTTAACATTCCCCCCGATAATTGCATGAAATTGATTACTCCTTACATGAGCCGCATGGAGTATCCATTTCCGGTATTTGGAAACCGAAATTATGGTATCCAGAATAATTTTTCTCCTGGCTTCGTCCATATAGTAAGGTGGCTGAGTTAAGGTAGCGTTGGAGTATTTTTCGAGCCCCGAATGTGCAGGCAGATTACCAGTCCCATATGAGTTAAATTTGATCCTGTCGACACGACCTTCCTGACCAGGAAGGAATGTACCATAACATCTTATGGTAATTAAATATGCGACAGGATACCGGGTACATATGTCAGTCATTGTGCGCCTCCATGTACTAATACGTATGGCAAGCTTAAAAACTGACATAGAAAATGGAAAATATGAAAAAATAATGTGAGGGATAAAGTCAATGACAGGGTGATGTCCGGGCTTACGCCGGGGACTTCTGTATCACTCATCATGGAACGCAAACAGCTTCCCTGCGTTTGAGCCGCCGATGATGGTCCCGTCCGACGCTATCGCGGGCGATTTGCAGTACATCGCGAGTGAAGAACCGATATCGAGATTCTTATCCCAGATCAATCCACCAGATTCTTTATCCAGGCAGTAGAAATGTCCGCAGTACGCGCCGCAGTAAATGTGGCCTACACTATCCAGTACAGGCGAGTTTGACCCGATCTCACCACAAGTGCTGAACACCCAGTTAACGCTGCCGTCCTCGGCTTTCACCGAATACAAATTGTTGTCCCGTGAGCCGATGTAAACGTTGCCGTCGCAGTCGATTGCCGCGACGCCTGAAATTCCCCCGGATGCGAGCGGAATACCCCAGACACCCCCCCCGTTATAATCGATTTTATGGAAACGCCCTCCCCAGTCACCGACATAGAGGCCGTCCTCACCAAGCGCGGGTGAGGCAGACATTGTCCAGTTAGTTACATTGGCTACCCAGACCACTCCGCCGTTCTGGTTGATGGCATGGACCTGGCCGTTATGATTCGACATATAAATCGTGCCGTTGTCTCCCACTGCAGGACCGCCGGGAGCGGTTGCGCCTGAATGGTAATCCCACACGACACCGCCATCTTCATTGAGTTTAGCAAGCCAGCCCGTATTTGTGGTGAATAATATGCTCCCGTCATCAAGCAGTGAAATTCCTCCCTGGATTTCGCCATAGCCAAGTTCGACATTCCAGATGACTCCGCCATCCGAATCGAATTTCCACATTGAGCCGTTGGTGCTTCCGACAATCACTTCATCATCCGGACCAATCGCGGGAGTGCAGTAATCCCACGTTCCTCCGACCAGAGACTGCCACACGAGATTACCGTCGATATCGACGCAATAGACATTTTCGTCATTACACCTGAACAATGCGCGGTCGTTGCTGTCGAGAGCGATCCCACCGATGATGGCATCGGGAGCGAACCATTCGTAGCGGATCTCGTCGGTAACCGGACCGGCGACCGATCCACGGCCGTCGCGCCTGAGTCCTTGGTGAAGCATTGTCCAACCGGGATCGGAAACACATCCGGCCTGGATTGTCACTTCGTCTGTATCTGTCGCATCGTCATTATCGGTTACACGCAATGTCGCAACATGAATTCCGGATTCAAAAATATGGGGAACGATATCCGGTGCGACTGTTGTAATGTCCCAGGTGCCATCGGTTTCAAGATCCCATTCATACAGGACGATAGTGCCGTCGGGATCGAACGACGCTGACGGGTCCAGATCCACATCGAGTGGAGCGTTCCCGACCGTCGGAAACGTGAGAGAAGTATCGGCGACAGGAGATACATTTTGAGGTCCGACCGACGCGATCGGAGCGGCGAAAATGCCATAGGCTGCCAGGTCAGCGTCGGGGTAGTCATAGCCCGATATTCCCGGGATCTGGGGCTCGTACGTTGTGGGATTAGCACTCCTGACTGTAATTATCAACGGTTGGTTTTCAACTCCGTCCGGAGTTACATTTTCGATTGTCGCAGGAACACGTATTCCCGTCGAATTTCCGGGCATGAGTTCAGCGCCGGCGATACTCAATTCCACGGGACTGGGGAACAGGATCGGAGATTCGATCGTTATTCCGCCAAATTCATTCATAACGTTACTGATAATTCCGTCGAACTGCCAGTCGCGAACCTCGATCATCAGATTCAAATCGCCGCCATAAGTCGATTCGTTTTCGTAAAATGCCGTGGAGCCGTTATCCAGGAGGCTGATTTTGTATGCTTCGGGCATGTTAGCGGTGACCGGATAATCGTCCTCGTCAAGAGGAGGAACCGACCCGGGATAAGGCTCGACCCAGCTTGCGCTGACTGCGTACTTGTACCTGAAGACCGGGCCTGAATCCACCGGAAATTGCAGGCGGTATCGCCGGGCATTCACTCCGGGAACCGCGGATGAAAAATATCCGCGGGATGCGACATCAGGCTCGAATGAATCCTGCGGATCGAGATCGTCGGAGAAATATTTGAAGGGATGCAGAGTGTGCGTGGATGTCCAGTTCGTTTTCGCGAAAGCGCCATCGATATAGCCAAAGAGGGTTCCATATGTTGTGAATTCGGATTCATTCCACCAGCGCGTATAACCGTCTGCATTCCGGAGGATCTCCTCGCCGGGAAGTTCAACTATCGCCGACGGGTCGGACTGAAGCTGATAGCCGGGATAATCTCCCATGACAATTCCCATGACGTCGAATCCTGAGAATTTGGTAGCAGGGAATGGATGCTCGATGAAAACGTCGCATACGACAAGCCCGGTCGGGAAGTTCGACTGGTTGAAGTCGATCAGTAGTGTCAGGAGTTGTACCGGGGCTTTCGGAGGCTGCATGAAATTGACCGCGTTGACCTGGAAATTAGCGCCACGCATGGGGATGATCTCGACTGCGCCGGTAATTGAATTTATGGATATGTCCCAGACTCCCCAGGTCGCGCGTGAGGAAGAGGAAAAATCGGAAATCCGATTGGATACTCCGGTCAGTCCGGGCACGACAGGGGAACTGGAATGTCCACCTGAGCAGGAAGTCGCCAGAAATAATGCTGCGAGCAGGGCGATTGCATATGTAAAGCGACGCATTGGAATACCTCCGGGGATAAACATCCGAGGCTAATGATAGCAAAGAGAAGGTGGATCGGCAATGAAATAATTAGAGATAGGGTGATATAGAAGGGGAATTCCATAAATAAGTTATTTCAGAAGACCTTGCGTGAGCCCGGTCAATGGAGAATTTCCATAATAATCTCAAATTAAATGTCAGTTTCCGGCTTTCTCATACGTATTAGTTATTAGGAGGCTGCCGATGAAACCTGAATATCAAAATTTTCCGATCGCCTATTTCATAACCTTCAGATGCTATGGAACATTAATCCATGGCGAAATGAATGCTGTGGATCGATTCAATTTTAATAGTTACGGGGCGAATCGATTACCCCAAAATCATAGATTAAGATTGAAGACAATAAATGAATTGCGCCAACAACCATACAAGTTAAGCGAAGCAAAAAGAAAAATCGTTTTGACTACATTAATTTCTGTTTGTAATTACAGGGAGTGGACACTATACGCGGCGCATGTGCGATCCAATCATGTTCATGTGGTAGTTGGGGCGAATACCAGACCAGAGAATATAATTAGAGATTTGAAAGCATATTCCAGCAGGCATTTGAACCAGGCTGGATATGATGAAAAAGACAGAAAGAGATGGGCAAGGCATGGCAGCACAAAATATCTGTGGGATGAGGATGCGGTCGAGGCCGCAGTTGAATATGTAATGAGACACCAGGGAACTCCAATGTCGATGTATGAATTGGATCATTGACCAGGCTTACGCATGGTCTTCTGTAAACTGGTGGAGTGATCATTGACCAGGCTTACGCATGGTCTTCTGTAAATTACTGGCTCAAATACGAAGCGAGAAGTTTAACCGCTGATTCGATGTCCTTTTTATTGGCTGTTTCGATCGTTGAGTGTACGTAGCGCAGTGGGATCGACAGGGTAATGGCTTTTGAGCCGCCCTTCACTCTCTGCATTCCGCCAGCATCGGTACCGCCACGCGGGAGGATCTCCAGCTGGTATGGAATTTTCTTTTTATCTGCGAGCGCGCGGAAATCTTTCACAAGTCCGGTATCGGAAATGGAAAGGGAATCCATTATTTTTATCGCGACACCGTTGCCGAGTTTTGTTATATGCAGGTGGTCTTCCGCGCCGGGTACATCGACTGCAAGGGTGACGTCGAGGGCGATCGCGATATCGGGCTCGATAGTGTAAGCGGCAGTCTGCGCACCGCGCACACCGACTTCTTCCTGAACGGTTCCGACCGCGTAAATATCGTGCCTGTTATTGGCCATCTTGCGGACAGCTTCGATCATGACGTAGCAGCCGATACGGTTATCCATGGCTTTGCATGTTACTGAGTCGCCGAATTCCGCGAAATCCCGAGCCCAGATCACAGGATCGCCTATATCAACCTTCTTTTTGACTTCGGCACCCTTCATGCCGAGGTCGACAAAGAAATCTGAAACTTCGAGAGTTTTTCTTCGTTCTTCAGGTGATTGAACGTGGATGGGTTTGCCAGCGACATTCAATACGCCAATTAATTTATGCTTACCCTTGCCAAGTACCTGAACGCGCTGCGCGATCATGGTACGCGGATCGAAACCTCCTGCCGGAGAAATTCGCAGGTAACCTTTATCGGAAATATGGCTGACGCGGAATCCGATCTCGTCCATGTGTCCGGCGATCATGATTTTTTTGCGCTGGCCATCCTTGCCTTTTCCTTTTTTGAAACCGATAACGCTTCCGAGTGTATCGGTCGTGACGGTATCACAAATCGTGGTTAATTCGCCGATCACCAGATCCCTTACTTCGTCCTCATAGCCTGACCCTCCATACGATTCGGTTAATCTTTTAAGAAGTTCCATTTCAATTCCCTTGTTGAGATGATGTTTCAATGAAGAGCCAACTTTACCGAAAGTTTCCATTTTCCACAAGTTTAGTGCAGCCAGGCTAAACGAGGAGCATTCGGCTTTAATTCGGAGTAAACTAATGGGAAAATCGGGTATCACGCAGTGGGGAAATAAGATGAGATACGCATTTGTATTTCTAATTCTGGCATTATCGATCAACTGTGCGGGAAAATCGATCGATCCGGTTATCCCGGATACAACAGGCGATTCCGCCAATTCGGGACCGCAGTATATCACATGGGTGTCCGGGTCTCTTGAATGGGACTACACGGATGAATCGCTGAATTTCATTTCCGGGAGACTGGCTGAAAATCATTACAACGTATGGAGCCTTATAAATCCGCCATTCTGCTCGAACTGCGTACAGATACAGGTATTACAGCATTTACCGGACCTGAAATATCTCAAGGTGAATGTCGCGATCACAAATCCGACAAATATCACCGGTTACAATGTAAGGGGAGTTGTCGATTTCGATGACTCTACACAATCGGAACTGATACTCAGCGACGGGTACTGGCATTCAATGGCTCAGGCTATCGATGAGTTTCCGTCGCCGTACAGGGGATTCGGGTGGGATGAGCCTGATATGGCATTCGGGCCGGGCCAGCAGCATTCGGAAGTTTATGAATTCGCGTACCAGAGCCTTGGAGATTTTTCAAAAGCTGAATACAGGGTAATCGCGCGTTACCCCCAGTTCCCGGGAGAGGTAACGGGAATTTCTGTCGGGGATGTAAACGGTGCTGTTACAATTTCGGGCGGATTTTTGAGTGTAGGGGTCGAGGTTGAGAAAACTGTGAATTGTCCAGCGTACACTGTCGAGGCAAAGCTGGTTGTCGATGAGGGCGAGTCTGAAGTAAAAACCATGAGAGAAAGGGCGGATGATTCCTACGTCACCTGGTTTGAGGGAATACCGTCGACGGGATCGGTGTACAGGATCTGGATTTTCGCAAAAGTAGAGGGGAGTGGCGAAAATTACGAGGGATATGAATACTCGGACCTTGTCGATACCGGATCGTCGATACCATCGAGGGAGTTCCCCCAGGTCGGCGATGGGGTTTCCGTTTATCTCGATCAACTGACGACACAGATGACCGACCAGCAGAAAGAATTCATGGCGACTAACGCGGAGGGCAGCCAGAAACTGGTGAAAAACCTGGTTGACAGTCTGAGATCCTACAACCCGGATTTTCTGAACATCCAGTATCACCTTGCCTTTGGATCGGGAGATATAAGCAATATTCATGGGAATGACTGGATCAAAAACTGGGAATTTGAAAATGCCCAGGAAGATTTTTTCGAGCATCGGACATGGTCGACCCAGCCCGGAAACCGTGTACTTCAGCAGGACTGGAACTGGTACCTGACAGATCCGTCAGGGGAATGGGCGAATTATTTTATCGGGAACACGCTTGAGAGAATGAATCCATTGGGCGATCAGTTCGATGGAATTTTCGCGGATTCTGCGTCGCAACCATGGAACACCGATCCCGCACAATGGTGGGAAGGCGAGAATACAGCTCCCGCGATGTTCGGGTACTGGACACCAAAAACGCAGGATTTTTTCGATAAGGTTACAAATGCCTGTCACACGCTGCCGCAATATATTTATCTTATTCCGAATGCTGGGTCCTTTGTGACAACAATATCCGACATAACGTATTACCAGTGCGACGGGGTAATGATAGAAGGATTTTCACACTGGAGCGCAGGAAATTATTTCACGGAGCCTGACTGGAAACTTCAAATGAACAGGATACGAGACCTGGCGACAATGGATAAAATTATTTTATGCCAGACTGACATCGATATTCCGGATACCGCTGACCGGTCGTTTGTGATCGGGTCGTATTTTCTGGTACATGACAATTACACGTATCTGAATATGCTTGGGGTCGGCGGACTTCAGCCGGAATGGTACCCTGAATATTCCTGGATTCCGGGAGGCGAAGTTGAAGACTGGACAGATATTGACGAGCTGCTTGATTCCGGAGGATGTTTTGTCAGGAATTTCGCTAACGGAATAGTCATCGTGAATCCGTCGGATGAATTCAGGACTTTTACAACCACCCAGCAATACTCGCATACGATGTTCGCGGGAGGAGGATACCTTCCCGAGGATGGTGTTCCGACAGGAGTAGTGACGGGGCCGATTGTGGATCCGGGAGCCCAGGAAATCGCACCGCATTCTTCGTGGCTCGGCCTGATAATTTAAAAATCAAATATAATCAATAAGATTCAGAAAATTACTGAACTATTCATCCGATTATGAGTCAATACCATTGGAAACATAGCCGAATAATCTCAGATATCGCCTTGGACAGCCGATTAAATATAAGGTAATATATCACCTGGTCACTTTGAAGTTCAGGGAGAGTCTGAAGGAATACTCAATAAACGAGTGAGGAGATTAACCGTGCAATCAAGATCTCACCTTGCGCGGACAATATTGTCCGCACTATTCGCTTGCATAATAGCGATCTCGTGTTCCGGTGGGAAAGCGGTAACGGATAACCCGCTGGTTCCGGAGCAGGAGCACAACTCTAACAACGGTGCAACGTTAGAGATTTCACAAGACTTGACAACAAACTCGAATGATTACACATATTCGGGATCCAATCATTATTTATGGTCCTATCATCTCATTTATATCGATCCTACCTCCCCCGACGGCATCGATTACGAGATGGTTCCGGTAAGGAATGTAGAGGGCCATTGGAATGTTTTAAAGTTCCTTGAACAGGGACCATGCGCAAACTGCATAAAAATAACGGGTGCGTCGTCTACCGGCAACGGGACGCTTAACCTGGATTTGACACTTACTCATCCATTTGCTGATCCGACTTTCACGGGATTCGATGTCAAGGGAATCCTGATGTGGAAAGGCAGTTATACATTCACAAATTCAGGGTTGTCTGCGTCCGACAGGTACGCCGGCGATGGTGCGGTAGTTGATGCAGAAGGATTCACATCGCTTTACAATCCGGGCACAGCCGGATCGGGTCCGGGCGGACTCCAGGGCTATTTCGCCGGCAAAAAAGCGGTGGGAACTCCGGACGCGGATCTTAATGGGTACAAGATATTCAGAAGTCCCGGTGGGACAAATACCCGTAACGCATTATATGCCGGTGGGAATACAACGATTACTTACGAAGTCGACCTTCCGGACAGCGCGTTTGTTGTCGGATACGCTGTCGATGCGAACTGGCTTCCACCTACAACAATCCCGGTAACTAATCCGATCACGCAGTTTCCACCGGAAGCTAACCAGCCGGAGCCATGGAAGATAGAGACCTCACTGGAAGATATTGATGAGGGGTTCACGCAGATCGGCGGAGCTGAAAAGCTGATCATCGACGTATATGACTGGCAGGGAAAAGATTCCCACAAGTATCCCGAGATCGAATGTCCGGATCTTTTTGACGGGGTTAAATTCGTACAATTGACCCAGGATAACGATGGCTGGGCCAGATACGAAAAAATCATTTACAACGACAAGCTTGCTGAGACCGGGCATGTAATGCTCCTTGTCACTGTTGAAGATTATGCCAACGCCGGTTCGCCCGAATATCTGAACCTCACTACGTACCAGGTTGTGGATGTGGAAATCGGCGAGCATATTAATATCCCTCCAATAGCCAAGATACAGGGCACACCCGGGTTGTATGTCTGCGAAAGCGGGTCATTCAAGAACAAGGGTTCCGTAGACCCCGATTCGAATATCATCAAGTATGAGTGGGACTGGGATAACAATGGAACATGGGACGAAGAGGGGGCTTCGGTTTTTCATTCCTGGCCGACCCCTGGAACAAATTTCATTCAATTCAGAGTAACTACCGATGACGGCCAGACAGATACGCTTGATGAGCCGTTCCAGGTAATTGCCGCAAACAGCCTTCCATGGTCGGAACCCGAAGCAGACGCCACAACAATCACGCCTGGAACCACCGTTCATTTCAATGGATTGAAGTCTACTGACACGGATTGCGACGGCCAGTCGATCACGTTGTATCAGTGGGATTTCCAGGGCGATGGCACATACGACGCGAACGGTCCTGAAGTAGAATACACGTACAACGATCCGGGATTTTATCCTGTCGACCTGAGAGTGCGCGATAACGAGGGCGAATTCAGTCCCAGTGGAGTTCCCGGACAGATTACGGTTTCGATCTCGGTTATCGATTACTGGTCACGAGTCTGGGGTGGAACCGGAGTCGATGAGACAGGCCCGATGGTATACGACGGGTCAACTTACGTTTATACAGCAGGACAATTCAGCGGTACAGTGGATTTCGATCCGACCGGCGGAGTAATGGAATTGACGGCCTCCGACGGCTGGGATTGCTACGTCTGCAAGTACGATAAAGATGGCAATTTGATCTGGGTGGTTTCGTACGGAGGGACGAACGACGATATCGCGAAGAGAATGGAACTTGATGGTTCAGGTGATCTTCATATAGTCGGATCGTTCCTGGGCAACTGCGATTTCGATCCCGGGGCCGGAGACGAAACGCGCATTTCGAATGGCGATTACGATGGATACCACCTTGTACTCGACAGCAGCGGCGGTTTTGTCAGAGTTGAAACATACGGCGATGCCGGCGCGGACAGCGTAAACGATGTCGCAATTGATACGGATGGAAATGCTTTACTGGTTGGAAGTTTCAGCGACACTGTAGACTTCAATCCTGGAGTGGCAACTTTCGAACTCATATCGGGCGGAAGCACTGACGCTTTCCTGGCGATCCTGGACAGCTCCGGAGGTTTTGTCATTGCGAAATCCTGGGGTTCGACAGGAGCCGATACCGCGAACGGGCTGGAATACGATGGGGTTGCTACAATTTACATCACCGGTAATTTTGAAGGGATTGTTAATTTTGATCCTGATGCCGGAACAGTCATTCAATCAAGTAATGGTGGAACTGATGCGTTTATGTCCAGTTTTGACCTGAGCGGAAACTGGTTATGGTCGCAGGCGTGGGGCGGAACCGGCGACGATACCGGGGTTGAAGTCACTCTGAGTCCTAACGGGCAGCCATACGCCGCAGGAACATTTGAAGGAACCGTGAATTTCGATTACACGGGCGATGTGGATGAATATACATCCAATGGCGATAAGGACGGATACCTGATCAGGCTTGCCGACGATGGCAATTATAACCGTACCCGTACATGGGGCGGCACCGGTGTTGAAACAGTCTACGATGTAACGGCCCAGGATAACGGAAGGGTATATATATCCGGAAGTTTTGAGGGAACCGTTGACTTCGATGGCGGACCTGGTGTACTTGAACAGACTGCTGCCGGTGGAGCGGATGCATGCTTTGTCGGCTTCAACGCAAATGGCGGCTTCAGATCCGCAAACCGCTGGGGCGGGACAGGCGATGACTGGGGAACCGGAGTAGTCCTCGACGAGGACGGCGCGTACTATCTGAACCTGACATGGTCAGACACGGTAGATATGTATCCCGGCGAAACTCTGGATGAATATTCCTCTAATGGTTTCGATGACTGCGCCCTGATAAAGTTGTCGGCGTTCGCACAGTTCCAGTAGGATAAATAAAGAAAGTAATTTCAGGGACACCTTAAAAAAGTGTCCTTTTTTTATCGCTGTTTCTCCCGGACCAGATACATGCTATAGGGAAGAAACGTATTAAAAAAACCTGCGATCGCAGGTTTTTAAAATTCAATATAGAGAGGTCGTTTACTCTTCTTCGCCAACTTTGAGTGCGCCTATGCTATCGAGAGGCCAGTAGCGGAAAACCGCGCGTCCGATAACGTTTTTTTCCGGAAGCGGCCCCCACACGTGGCTGTCTTTCGAGTTTGCCCTGTTATCGCCCAGCATGAAATATTCGTTCTCGTCGACCTCGGTTGAAGGATCGTCGACGCTAAGGGTGATGGCAGGATAACTGTAAGGGTAGAGGTCGTCGAGGTATGGCTCGTTCAGGCGTTCGCCGTTGATGTAAATTCCGCTGCCCCTGATTATTTCGACAGTATCCCCGGGAAGTCCGATCACCCGTTTGATCCATCGCTCCGGGTTCATACTATCATCAATGTGGGAATCGCCATAAACATTGGGACGTGTATCGTTCGGGGGATGAAAAACCACCATGTCGCCGCGTTGCAGAGGTCGCCAGTGCTTACTCAGCTTATCGACAATGATACGGTCGCCCACCATCAGGTTTGGTTCCATGGACGGGGAAGGGATGTAATTCGCTTCCGCTACATTAGCCCTGAATAAGAGAACCAGGATCAGGCAAACAACAATATCCCGTGTCCAGAGCATCCACTGATTTCTCTCGTTGGCTTTCTTTTTTTCGGGATCGCCGGATCCTGATTCGAAGGTCTGAATTTCGCGTTCGTTGTGTGAATTTTCTTCCATAATTTGTTAACAATCAGCTTATTCATTTTAACTACGCAATTACTGACGCGCAAGTCCGGGAATTGGTTCACTCTTTCAACTATTTTAGATGCGCCGGTGACAGGTTCGGATAGATGCTGATGTGATATAATTTAAATATATTGGAGGGGAAATGAGTACGGCTCAAAGACAGCGTGGATTCACCTTGATAGGACTGCTGATCTCTGTGGTGATCGTCGGTATTTTGATGGTCATGGCTTTACAGTCCTACTCAGGAATTCCCCAGCAGATGACATCGGGTAATGGCGGCAGCATGGGATTTTCCCTTGCAAGATCCCGCATGCAGCAGATCGCAACCTCCGAAACCACCTATTACAGCATACACAGGAGGTACGGCACGTGGGAAGAATTGATCGCTGATGGCCAGATTTCGCAGGGATATACAACCCGGGCGGGAAGATCGCCATTTGTACCGGGACATGATCTCAGCCTTGAGCTGACATCGACCGGTTTCACGGCAATAGCAACACCAAATGTACATTTTGGAGCCGCAGAGGGATCGCCAATTCTCAAAATCACGGAAAGCGGGCACCTTGAGGAGATACCTCAATAAGTTATGACGGAATCCGGGCGGCAGGCAGCGAGTTCCATAGTGGAAGTATCCAGTGTGAATCTGGACCGTCATTTCACGACCCTGGAATCCGAACTTGCCAAGGCTCACGAAATATCCGAAATAATCTCAAAAAAACACTGGCATGAAGCGGAGCGCGAACAGTATCCGTTCTGGGTCGGGATAATCTGTATCTCGTTACTCGGAGTTATCGGCATGTCGTTGAGGGAATACGGGATAGCGGCACTGGTGGTGGTAGCCGTAATGATCGTCATCCTGGTTCCTGTAGTGTTTATTTATTACCGTAGCGTACAGGGACGATTCGACAGGCAATGGGCGAAATTTTCGGAAGACGGCGAGTTATACAAATTCATTCGCGACTCTGCGTTCGAACTGAAATATCCCGTTGAGCTTGGTGAACCCGACGAAACGATTACGATGGTCCTGGATGACAAATTCTCCGATATGGTGAGGGTGGTCAAGGAATACATCAAGAGTTCATACCTGCCCGATCCTGTCCCGCTGGACAGTCCTCCGGGGTTTTATGTAAGTTCCGGCACATTGACTGATCCTCCCGGAGGAGACACTCACAATGTTTACGAAATTGAGTACCGGGGGCTGGTGACAGCGCCAATCAGTATCCGGATTGCCATGACGGACACAGGATGCAATATCACGATCGGATTTCCGCCACGGCCGCGCAGGGCTGAAACTCGTGACATACTCACAGAAAGCCTGCATGGACGGATTGTCGACAGGTATGTGGCGGCAAAAGTACTGGCAGACATACGGTCACTCGCAGGACTTCCACCAATGCAGGTAACCAAGCCGGCAGATAGTTAGTCGGATCGGAAATGAAGGTATACCTTCCGCTGCCTCGGACCGTCGAACTCACAATAAAAAATTCCCTGCCATGTCCCGAGAATCAGGTCCCCCGAATGGACAATAACCTGTTCTGAGGTCCCCACAAGGCTGCTCATTATATGGGAGTCCGAATTATGCTCCATGTGCCTGAAATATTTCTGTCCCTGGGGGATCATTTTCTGCAGGTGCGTGAGAATGTCTGACGGGACCGATGGATCGGCATTTTCATTGATAGTTATCGCGGCTGTAGTGTGAGGATTAAAGACGGTAAGAATGCCATCTTTCCAGCCATACTCGCGAATCGCGTTCCGCACCTGGACGGTAATGTCGACAAACTCGAACCGGGAGTTCGTGTTTACATTCAATGTGATCATGATGCCGGGATTATATCAGAAGGATAATTTCATTTGCCAAGAGCGGTTTCAAGCGCGTCCTTAAGGTCCGGATGTTCAAAGGCGAATCCTGAACGGGAGAGAACATCGGGAACAACCCGGTTTCCGCCAAGTATCAAAGCTTCGCCCATTTCACCAAACATTGCTTTAACAGCGAATGCCGGAACGGTGAATAAGGCGGGCCTATTGAGGATGCCCGCGAATATTTTCGTGAATTCAGCGTTAGTCACAGGATTCGGCGATGACAGGTTTACCGGTCCGGAAATGTCGTTGTCCAGTATGAATGAAAATGCCCGAAGGATATCGGCCGTTGAGATCCAGCTGAGATACTGGGAGCCGTCAGCCATTTTTCCGCCTAGGCCCATTTTAAAAATTGGAAGCTGTTTTGCCAGGAAAGGATTATCAATATGCAATACAACTCCGGTCCGGGCGTTGACAACCCTGATCCCCTTTTCCCTGGCGGATTGCGTGGCAGCTTCCCATTCACGGCACAGGCCAGCCATCCAGTCGTCGCCCGGACTAGAATTTTCAGTTAGGACCTCGTCGCCCCTGTCGCCATATATTCCGACAGCGGACGCACATATAAGGACATTGGGAGGATTTTCAAGCTGCACCAGATTTTCACACAGAAATTTCGTGCTGTTCACGCGGCTGTCGACCATGATTTCCTTATTTTTCGGAGTCCATTTTTCCGACAGGCTGAAGCCGGAAAGGTGTATGACCGCGTCAAGGCCATTCATGGCGTTCGCGTTAAATTTTTTATCCGTGTGATTGAAATGGATTTCGTCCTTACTTCGATAAGGCTCTTTTCGAACCAGTTTATAAACTGTGTGATCTTGTCCGCGAAGGAACGTGAGGAGATTACTTCCAATTAATCCGGACGAGCCGGTGATTCCGATTTTCATGTCAGATTAAAGACCTGGCTTTCAATTTAAGATATTCGTTTACAACTTCCACCGATAATTTCTGAGGTGCGGTATCGATTACCAGGCATCCTGCCTGGCGCAGCTGCCTGGATGCAAGCTCGCGGCTCGAGGCGAGGTCGCACGCGACCGCCTTTTCATAGAGGTCGCTCTGAGTCTGGGGCACCATTGTTTCAATCGCGACAAGTTCGGGATCCTTCAGGAGCACAGCCATTGGAAGATGCCGGGGATGCAGCGAGGGAAGATGTCCGAGAAGTACCGATGATGCCGATGGGTCGACAACATCCGAGAACAGTACTATGAGCGAACGTTTCCTCCATGAAGCCAGAAACTGCCTGAACGCGCCGGCGTAATCGCTTTCGACCTCGGATGGCTGAATCGCGTAGAGTGCTTTGATTATCCGGTTGAGCTGCGACGCGCCCCGCCGGGGGGTTATAAACGCCTGAATTTTTGTACTGAATGCAACCAGTCCGACCTGGTCTCCTTTCAGAATGGCGACATACGCAAGCATCAACGCTGCATTGATGGCGTAGTCGAGCCGGGTGTGTTCGTCGATCCTCCCGACCATCTGGCGCCCACAGTCTATAAACAGGGTAAGGGGTTGAGAGCGCTCGACCTGGTACTCACGTACAACAAGGCTCCCTTTCCTGGCACTGCCTTTCCAGTCGATTGCGCGGAATTCATCGTCGGGCAGATACTCACGCAACTGGCTGAATTCATTTCCGCGGCCGAAACGCCCGATCGGCTTGATCCCGGCGGCGAAAAGGGCTCCTTTTTTCGCAAGGAGATCGTAACGGCGTGTCTGAATGAGGTCGGGAAATACTTGTACCCTGGTCTCAAGCGGGTATGTGATCCGCTTAATTACAAAGCCCCATCGGCCATAAATTCTGAGATAGATCCGGGGGAAGATTATGTCGCCACGCGCTTCGGGACGGTATCGATAATTGAGAGTGATCGTTTCTCCCTTTGGAAGATTGAAATCGAGGTACTCGGGATTGATCCGTCCAGGGTCCGGGTAATCGTCAACCAGCCGTCCCCGAATAGTGCTATCCCACACATTTTCAAGTGTCAACGTCACCGAGTTCTCGACAAGAAGGCTCAGCTTTTCCTCACAATTGCGGCTGATGATAATGTTCTCACGCGATGCGGAAAAGCTGTAATCGAGTATCACCAGGAAGGCAACGACGATAATATGCAGCCAGAAAATCTGGAAAAATGAATGGACCAGTCCTGTGAAAAATATCCACAGCGAAGCCAGTGCAAGAAGAAACAGTGTACGTCGGGTGACAAGCACGCGTGAGAGTTTATCACAACAAACATCTAAAACTGGAATTATGGGGTGCCGATAAGTTATATAATTCATTCAAGTGACTGAATCGAGACGAAAATCGGGAGGAATGGGGGATGAGTCGCCACGTCGCGACCCGGTTCCGGCCAGGATCAGCATTTTTGTATTTGTAATTGTTTATGCCTCCTACCTGATGACAATGTCGCCGGGGATCAGCTGGGCACATCATTCGGAGGACTCAGGCGATTTGATCACCGCCGCTTACACGCTTGGAATCCCCCACCCGACAGGGTACCCGCTATTCTGTCTGCTCGGATGGTTATGGTCGCATCTGCTGGCGGTCGGCAATGTCGCGTGGCGGATGAACGCGTTCAGCGGATTATGGTCCGCACTGGCATGTGCGGCTGCGTCGAGAGCCATGTACAGATCCTTCGTTCTTTTCGGGGAGAACACGGAACAGGTTCCCCGGCACCTGAGGGTAATAGCGTCGATCTCGACAGGGACCCTGCTTGGATGGTCGTCATACGTCTGGCAGCAGTCGGTAATCACCGAGGTTTACTCGCTGAACCTGTTTTTCGCATCGATGGTAACGTGGATCTTGATCGAGCTGATGTCGGGAGCGATGGAGTTCGAAAAAGCAGGTGCGAATAATCCCGGGTGGGAAATTCGTAGGAGGAATCTCGTTGTCGCGCTTGGACTTCTCGAGGGATTCGCGATGACAAATCACCTCACGAGCATCATGTTCCTGCCCGCGATACTCCTTGTTCTGTTTATCGGCCGCACTGGAATAACAGTAAAAGATTTCGCGCTTGGAATGGCGGGGAATATTCTTCCATTATTACTGTATTTTTACCTGCCACTGCGATCGTCGATGAATCCATTTCTCGACTGGGGGAATCCGGAAAACTGGAACAGTTTTTTGTGGGTAGTTACGGGGAAGCAATTTTCACGCCTGATGTTTTCGATGATGCCGTACCAGATGCTTCACCAGATAATGCGCTACGATTCACTTGGCGAACAGCTTGGAATTTTCGGGACAATTGCAGCGGGAGTTGGTGTTTGCAGGCTGATGCTGGCGAAGTCCGCGAGGTCGTTTTCGTTGCTTGTCCTGACGTTGGTACTGACAGCGTCGGGACTGTTTTATCTCGTGAGTTATTATATATGGGACCCGGAAGGATATATTCTTCCCTTGATACTTGCAGGAGCGATGTGGGCTGGATGGTCGGCGGTGATTGTAACGAATATACCGTCGGGTGCGAAGAAATTCGTTCAGTTTGTTTTGTCGGCGCTCCTGATTATTTCGCCGATGCTGACGTTGACGAGCCATTACAACGCGACAGACCTGTCCGGTACTCGCGAAGCGATGAAGTATGGAGAAGAATCGTTTCAGATATTTGAGCCGGATTCGCTGGTACTGGAGATCAGGTACGAACGCGCTTTCACGCTATGGTATTACAGGGAGATAGAATTGAAGGGGGCGCGGG
>DASWIV010000030.1:0-2772 GCA_036397475.1 bacterium | reverse complement strand
CACCCACGGCCGCAACAAAAAGGAGCAAGGCGTATGAGTAGAAAACGCTACCCACATAGCAGATCTACAGGCTTCTGAGGGAAGCCGAAGTGATGATCGCGAACGGAGCGACAAAGCAGTGAGTCCGGCGCGGATGAGGAGGGCGGTGGAGCATGCGATATGGAAACTCGCAGTATCTGAACGCCGGGCAGGTGAAGTAGTCTGGATCCCGAGTAGCACGCAGCGCAACAAACCGAAAGTCCGCTCGGATGAACCACGCCTGGTGAAAAGGATCATCGAGCTTGCGACGCAGTACGGGCGTCCGGTCAAGATCCTGACGATCATCGATGAGATCACACGGGAATGCCTTGCTATCGAAATGGAATAGATAAAGAAAAGGGTAGCGGTTTGAAGGAATCCGCACATTCATCTCCAATTAAGGCAGTATTACATCACACCTCCTAATTAGATGATTTATGCGCAGCTAATTATATTGGTATCCGGAATGGCACTTTTTGCCTGCTGCTTCGTTTTGATAAGTCCATTTGATTAGCTTATCTTAAAGTCATATTATTATATAAGATAATTTAACCTGGACAAATCAATGAAAATCACATTCAACACATTAATCCTCTTGATAGCACTTCTGCTCACGGCATCCTGCGCAGGATCGTCACCCGATCCAATAGGCGGAGACCTTTCCGCTGAAAGACCCGCAGCTCTAAACTCAAATAATACCCAGCTATGGGGTTATTACGATATTTCATTCGACACCCAGACGAATACGGTCGAGGCGGTCCCGCTTCGCACTGCCATGTTTACGGCTAATGTGTCTAAATTTATCGATGGTCCTCCGCCACTTTTGACACTCAACATAAATAATTTCCAGCCGGGACCTGAATTCACGGATATAGAGCTGGACATCGGAATCATTCATCCGTTTCCCGGATTCGATTCTTTTACTGGATTTGACGTCATCGGTGTTTTTCTTGGAGATGGCTCTGGAATTTATCCCGGCGACAGCACGTTCACATATGGGGGTGCGAACGACCAGCGTCTTATGAATCCCGATGGTTACACCCGGTGGTTCAACGCGATCGAATTCGGGAATGTCGGAGTACCACTTTTCGCCTATCAGCAGACATCACTTGGCTCAAAGGACTATATCCCTTCAGCTAATATCAATGGATACAAATATTTCGCGGACGGACTTCACGGCGATGAATCCGCCTTCGATTTTCTGATGGCGAATCCGGATACCCGTGGGAAATTCAGTCCGGGCGAATCCAACAGCAGGATATTCCAGTTGAGATGGCCCGACGAGAAAAAATTCAAATTCCAGTATGCGGTTATCGCCCACTGGGAACCGAATGTGAATCACCCGAATCCGCCGATGTCGCTCGACGATTTCCCTGCGAACGCAAATGCGGATGAGTCGCTCAATATCAGTGTTACCGATAACAGTGACCTGTGGTGGGAATCCGTCACCACCTGGGGAGGGGACCTTAATGCAAACATTACGGTGTTCGACTGGTCTATAGACGAGAGCGTTGTCTCCAATGAATTCGAAGTCCGCCTGCTTTCGGATGCGTGGACGGGATATAAAACCGCGGGTGCGATGGTAGATAGCGGCGATAACTGGACCACTTTCAATGCTGATTTTCAGCCGGATACTCTCACCTCTGCAGATCCGCTGGATGTATGGATCGAGGTTGTCTACCAGATTTACGATTATTCCAATCCGTTCGGCGCCCAGAATGACGCTGAGGGCCCGCTTACAAGCTATTTCAGGACTTCTATCGATGTAGACGATACAGGACCTGCCGAGCCATTCATGCATATTATTGTTCCGAATGGCGGGGAGTCATTCCAGGTATCGACGTCGAATGACATCCTTTGGGATTACGATCCATTGATAACTAATGTCCGCCTGGATTATTCGGTTGATGGGGGAGTTACTTTTCCCGGGATCATAACAGATTCGACACCATGCGACGGTGCATTTTCATGGATTGTACCCGATACACCAACCACTGAAGCGAGAGTAAGAGTACAGGACATCGATGATCCCGGAGTTTCGGATCAATCGGACGAAAACTTTTCGATAATCAAACCATCAGGCGATGGACCCTGGGTATATGGCTTTGCCGATTACAATTTCTTCACGGATCTTGAAGATTCTGACAACGATATACTTTTTGAGAATATGCTTAATCTGCCCCTGACAGGACCATATGCCGGAAACAAGATCGTGAAATGGTATTGGGGGCATGCTGACGATTTTGGTCCTGACTGGACACCTCTCGATACATTCCTTCCTCCTCTTGGCTACGAGTTTGTTGTAGATGGCGATCCAATTCTGGATGTAACTGGAGTGAAACTCCTGATAATTTCATTCATGTTCCCATCAGACTCTGATCCAATTTTCAGTCCTGAAGAAGTTCAAACCATAAAGGATTTTGTTAATGGCGGCGGGATCTGTATTCTCATGTTCGACAACAGCGCGGTAATGAGCACACATTATAATGTAATTGACACGCTTTGCGCAGACCTTGGGATCGGATTCACTCCGCGGCATGAGGTCAATGCAGACGATCCTTTCACGGACATATCTCCCGATCCTATTACGGAAAACGTAGGCATTATAAATTGTGATCACGTCGGCGGGACATGGCTGCTTACAGGTGAAAATGCCGTCAGCCTTGTACGGGAAACGGGTACCGGCGAACACAGCATAGTGAAATCAACGCCTGGGGATTAATTTCCAACCGCTGGATAATTGAAATGAAAAAG
>DASWIV010000029.1:0-6144 GCA_036397475.1 bacterium | reverse complement strand
TCTTTTCGAGCGGGAGGGCATCCCTGCGTTGATACTCCCGACAATAAAAAATGAAAAATCCGGCGAATCGCTTTATCCGAATCTTGTTGCCCACCTTCCGGGCAACAATTCAGAAGAGCCGGTATTGTTCCTGAGCCATCTCGACACCGGCATGTCATCTCCCGCTGATATCGACCTGCTTCCCGTAAGCGGATCGCAGGAAGTCAGGGGTCCGGGCGCTTTAACCGGAATCGTTCAGTCGGCATCCATGGCGATGGCGCTTGTCCTGTTATCGAGATCAGGACAACCTCTGCGGCGCACTGTACGCTATGCCGCCACCAGCCATGGATTTGGCGGCAAGGCTGAAGGACTCGGCGTCCTCGCTAAAAATCATCTTGAACATATTACTTCCGAATACGCTATCGGATGGGGCGGAATCAGCTTTACTTCCCCATCGGGAACCGTGTGTTCGCTTGTTTCAACTTCCGACAAGGGATTGCTGAAACTCAGGATCAAGGCGGACAATGGCAGCGGCAAAAAATATCCCGCGGAACGATTGATCGCCGCTCTCGGACGGTTGGATGAGGTCATATTCAGCCCCGTTCTGAGTGAGGGCTCGCGGATCCTGGTGGAATCGATCAGGGAAAATTTCGACATCCGAATTCCAGCCATATTTACAGGCAATACCGATACTCCAGGATCATTGCTGTCCGAATTAGAGAATCTGGAATCCGCCAATGAAAATTTCCCCGGTATAATCTCCCTCATAAGATCAGCTATCTGTACGGAACGGACAATTTCATTTATTAATTGCGGCGATGGTGAAAATCGCGTCCCCGAAAAAGCGCTCGCCGAGATTTCATTCTCCTATCCTCCGGGCGAAAATCCCGAAAATATCGCAAGGCGAATTCTGGATGTGGTCGGGAAGGAAGGGGTTTATCTTAGTGAGAAGACCATTATTCCACCGTCAAAAAGCATGATCACTCCAGATATCCGCGCCATTATCAAGGCGGCAACGGCGGAAGTTAACCCGGCAGTGAAGGTGCTATACGGAATCTCTCCTTCTCCAGGCGGATTCGGTCCTCTGCGTAGATTCGGGACCGAAGTCTATGGATGGGAGCCGTTCATCGGCTCGGGATCGTACGAGGAAACGATAGAAATCAAAGGCACATCGAGAGAATATATAGAAATTAGTGAATTCATCAACTCGGTAAAGGCGATGTACTCCTTTATGTGCCGGGCTTCAATCTGACACATTCAGTTTTTTGACTATTTAACCTAACCGTCCATTCTTTATAAATATGTACCCTGTACGTATCTAATTGTATAGCTGACAAAATTTTCCTTTCTTACTGATTTTTAGTAAAAAATGGTATTCTTTAGCAGTCTCTACATTCAGATCCGGAGGTTCCGAACCTATGTTTTATCGATTTACCGCTGCATGCGTCATGCTAATGGCGATAACAATGCTGGTCGGTGCATGTTCGGGCGGAAATACAGACCCAACTACACCACCTCAAACTCCTCAAACAATTATTTCAAGCCAGGGACATCAACTATGGGGTCTCTACGATATTTCGATCGATCCATCCTCAGGTGACATCGACATCGTCCCCCTTCGTACCGCTGATTTCAGCGCGAACGTTGTGAGGTTCCTGCAGCCCCCGATAGCTCCGATCGAGCTTATGTCAATGGTGCTTAATGCTCCCGAATCGAAGCTTCTCGAAGGACTTGTCGTTATGGACATCACCCTCCGCCATCCTTTCCCCGGAGTTACACAATTCAGGGGATTCGATGTATGGGGAATCACGCTCCTCGACGGTGGCGAAACGGGACAGCACGATCCCACAGCGAAATTTCCCTCCGCTGATGGATCGAGAATGCTGAATCCGGACGGTTTCACCCGATGGTGGAACATGACCGAATTCACAACCTATGGCACTATCTTTGGTTACACCGACGGCCACTTCGCGAAGCCTGGATTCACGGTCGACAGTACCGTAAATCCTTACAAGGTCTTTACCGAAGGGCTCGACGTAACTCAGCCTTACTACCAGATGGACTTTGACAACAGATCCACTTACCCGACCATCGACGGTGTCTTCACAAGAAGATTCAAGCTTCAGTTCGATGTTTCGGGCCAGCCGCCGTTCAGGTTCAAATACGCGATCGGCGCTAACTGGGCTCCGCCGGATCCGTCGTACAAGCCTACCTTCCCGATCGAGGCTTATCCTCCCCAGGCAAATGCCGCCGAAGCGTACATGATCAAAATTGAAAATTATGAAGAGATCCCGTACTGGGTTGACGAGTTCGTATCGGGTGGAAACATTATCTTCAACCTGACCATCGGCGACTGGCAGGCTACGGGTGGTAATGTTCTCGACCAGATCTCCCATGTCTGGCTGGAATCTCCAACCCTCTTCGGTACACCAATTGATGTGAAAAACACAATGGAATTTGTTGAGAGTACGCATTCGACCCAGGCTACTTATAAGCTCACGATTAACGACGTTCACCCCCAGGGACTGGACGGACAGCAGATGTTGATCACTGTCGAAAGTGCGAATCCCAATACATTCGCACCACAGATCCAGGGTGACCCCAATAACTTTGACTGGCCAGATGCGCCTCTGGCGGCATACTCGCTGGTCAACGTCCCTATCACCAACCTGACGCCCCAGGGCGACTATGCATACGTTTACTTCCTCCCTGACTGGTGCGCGACAATGAGAGTCCAGTGCACCCAGAATCAGCAGGGACAGCCGTGGACTTCCGGCAACCAGCCACTCATGGCAAACATAATGGGCCAGGATATCGACGGTTATTACAACGATTACACCCACGTCCAGGTCTGGGAAGGAAAATTTGGCGGTACTGCCGGACAGAATTCCGACGCCCTGGCCCAGACGTGTTCAAATCTCGGATATTCATTCCAGAGAACATACAACGATTATTTCGATCCGACAGGAAGTCGTGTCGTCATCGTGGTCGGCCTTTCATGGCCTTCACCCGGTCCACCGGACCCCGCATTCACACAGCAGGAAGCTGCCGACATGCAGGAATTTATCGCTAACGGCGGAATCCTCTTCTTCATGTGTGAAGCTTCGTCATACTTCTATGTTGATGGCTTTACCGAGCTGTTTGACTGGCTTGGCATGTTGATGGAATACGGCGGAGGCGCAACACCTGAATTTACCGACGGTTACACCGAGAACATTGTCCAGCCTCACTGGATGACCGAAGGTGTTGACCTTTATCATTACTACAGTGTCGGTCAGTGGGTTACCGAAGACCCGTTCGTTCTTCCTGTAATCCAGACTGAATACGACGAAAAGGTGGTTCTGCTTTATCCGCTTCCGCTCGAGTAAATTTGACTTACACTCCGGATCGGAGATGCAATCTGATCAATTAACCCGGGACCAGAATCCCGGGTTTTTTGCGTCGCCGGCATCGTGCCTTGCGATTTCTTTCGGAGCACCGGCGTCTCGCCGGTCGGTCCGCAAGCATCCTGCTTGCCATTCTACCTGATCACCAGCATCCTGCTTGCCTACATCAATCCATTAACCTAATATACCAACCGTGATCGACCCCCGCGACAAACAGGAAATCATCGACCGCTATACCGAGCGCATTAAATCCGCAGGACACAATGTCACCGCTCTTGGCTCAGGCTCCGACGCGCACCAGATAATCCGCTACCGTGTCATGTCCGAGATCGCCGACCTCGGCGGGCAGCATGTCCTCGATGTCGGCTGCGGATTCGGCGGATTCTTAAAATATTGCAGGCATTTCGACCAGCCAATGACTTACACGGGTATCGATATTGTTCCCGAGATGCTGCGAATCGCCGAAGAAAATAATCCGGCAGGAGAATTTATCGAGGCTGACATTGTCGATGGGCTGATGTCCATGGAAGATAAGTCATTTGACTACGTGGTTTCGTCGCAGGCATTCAACAACCGCTACAATTACTCCGATAATCTTGAAATTGTGAGAATCGCGATTCAGGAATGCTTCAGGCTGGCACGAAAGGGTGTCGCAATCGACATGATGAGCACCCACGTCGATTTTCAGGAAGAAAGATTATTCTATTTTGACCCGGGAGAAATTTTCGCCTGCTGCAAGACCCTGACCAAACGGGTCACACTCCGCCACGATTACCCCCTTTTCGAATTCTGTGTTTATTTGTTCCCCGATTTCCAGGGCTGGAAATAATTAGGAGGCCGATATCCTGATGGTCGATTCAGTGGTAAAATTACATTATGGCGTTGCAGGACGGCAAACAACTCGATTACAGGGGTCTATGGACCTTTACCTACGACCGTGCGAACCGGCTTAAGAGTTACACCAACTCCAATTCAGGCGGGTCGCGCGGGAATGTATGGTACGACTCGCGCGGTAAAGTCTGGCAGCGGTGGAACGACCAGGTGATCGGCGGCGCGTGGGATGGCTCTTTGAAGCGATACGTCTACGATGGTGGACAACTTGTTCAGGAACATCTCTGGGACGTGACTGAAGATCAAGGTAGCTGGGTTTATACGTACAATGACATCGACCGGGATTACCTCAGGCATCAGGGCGGAATACGTCAGCGCGAGGGTACAGCTGCCAGTTACAACGATTTCTATTTACAGCAAAGTGGAAGTTCAATCGAAATTAAAACCCAACGAGACCAGGCGTCTGCCACAATCGCGCGGGCAGAACGTACGCAGAGCCTGAACAAGATCGCGGGCACGACATTCACCGACATCTCCAACCTCGCGACATCCAATTCTGCTATCGCAATGTACGGCGGCGGCACGAGCGGGGGTACCGCCGGCTTTGATGGATTGGTGCACCTTGATTCAGGTGGTGGATATTTGCCAGGAGCAGGAGGAGCAATAAATGGGGGCATTATTACTCCTTATTTTGGAGGTGGAAAACCACATTATTCACGCAGTGGAGGAAGAGGAAAACCTCCTGAATACCCAGGCGGAGTAAAATGTAATTGTGATGATTGCAGGGATTTCATTAAAGGTACCTATGGTAGCCATCCAGATGCACTTGCTGTTGCTTGCGGCTGCAAGGAAGAGATCTTACCCATGGCGTGGGCTAATGACCCGTGCCTGTCACATGGATTCGATTACTCTTGCCTTGATCTAGTTTGCAGTTCAGGCTTTTGTGGAAATCCATGTTGTCCATCCGATGTAGAAACTCGTAACCTTCCACCCGGAGAGGGCGACGGCGAATTTACTCTGCCACCAAGAGAAGAACTTGATCCGGGTTTCGATCCAAAATCTGAAAAGATAAAATATTTAGAGACAAATTGGGGAGGATCTATTATTGACTGGGCAAGGACATTGTATAGAGTATCATCTGAATATTCTTTATGTTTATGCTTATGCAAAGATATTGATGCATGCACACAAATCCCCATACTTGCGGCATTCGCAGCCGACATCGCCGATGATGTATTCCCTTCATTATATAATTGCATTGATGATCCCTGCGATGCTTTCCGACATTGCTATTGGTCTTGTACTATGGCATCAAGCCCTGTTGTTGGCGCGGATTGTGCGGAAGAGATGGGCAGCATTCACGAAGGTATGTGGGGTGGCGGTAGTGGTAAAGATGCTGAAATGGATTTTATAAATAATAAAATAGGCCGCGAGATTGCAGCAAAAGGTCAGGATTGTTTTGACGGGTGCTTGGAAGCATACAATAGTTATTCTTTGTTTTGGTTAAAAGGAGGTCCTACTGGGCATGAACATAATCCACCTTGGTTCGAATATTAAGATAGAAATGCGTGTGAAGATTTATTATAAAATATTTGGGTTACTTATCATTTTAAATTTAATGAATAGCTGCTTTTCTCCTCCTGGATATCTTGATACCTACATTAAGGAAGAAGGCAATTCTATTGCAATTTATAATTCTGAAACCATTTATATTGCTGGCTCCTATTCGGGTACCGGTGACTTTGATCCCAGCGGGCAAAATTTCAAACTCTCATCAAATGGTATCTCTGACATGTTTCTCACCTCATTTGAGACCGTTGCAAAATGCAATAAAACCCCTTGCAATTATAGCCTGAAATGAAAATAATGTCCGGTGTGCGATGAAAGGGCAAGGCGAGAGGATGGACACATGCACACGAAGCCGGACAACCAGACTACGTTCGAAGAC
>DASWIV010000028.1:0-2489 GCA_036397475.1 bacterium | reverse complement strand
GGACGAGAATTCCCCTACTGTTGAGATGCTTATGCGCGCGTTCGCAGCGCTTGAAGACCAGTATGTCTGTGGCGTCTGCACAGGCGACTGGGGCGACCCGTCGAGTCCAAGGGCGGTCAAACAAAGGGCAAGAGATCTGCTGTCTGAGGAAACCGACGACTGGGACCAGGACTTCTACCAGGATGAAATGGATACACCGGATGCTATCCTCGATCATCTTGATATGATCCACGATGAATCACTGAATATTCTGGCGGATTTATCGGACGATGAATTTCAGCACAGGACAGTAGACCTTCCGTGGGGAGAGACCGGCACAATAGCCAGGCTGCTGCTCGGGCTTGTCGAGAGGGAGATCCATCACAGAACCGAATTGTTCCTGCTTTTGAAGCATTTCGGGATCCGTATAACGGACCAGGTAATATTTGGCCCGTGATACTTGCCTGTATAGTGATTTTCAGTTAGATTAACTCCGCATATTAAAGGGAAAGCCATAAAGTGAATAAGATGCCTGAAAATCGAAATATTCTGAAATTACATCGTGTTTTTATTTTGACGTTGATGACAATGATCTTCCTGGTCGGACCAACGTACGGACAGGAGGATGTCAGTGACTTCGGGCATGCCTTCGAGGTGTTTCAGGCGTCGCAGGATGCGTACAGGCGATTCGATGTATCGGTAGAAGATGTTGTGGTGGCTCTCCCGGATACGTACAGGCTGGCAGCGGGCGATGTGCTTCAGATAATTCTGACTGGAATGATCAACGATGTTCTCCCGGTACAGGTAGGGCCGCAGGGCGATATCTACGTTCCCCCGGCAGGACTTTTGAATGTCGACGATATGACCGTACCGGAAGCGACAGAGTATGTCGATTCCGAACTTTCAAAATTGCTGATTAATTACCATTGTTCAATCCAGCTTGTTAAGGCAAGAAAAATACAGGTTTACCTGCTCGGACAGGTACGTCAGCCGGGAACCTATATCACGCTTGCCGGGACTACAGCCATCAGCCTGATCCAGACAGCCGGGTCGCTGGTTATTCCGCCTGTGACGGTGAACTTCGATGAGACACAGGTAACTCATCCATATTTCAAGGCACTGACGTCGGGAGCGGGACGCCGGGTAGAAGTATGGCGCGGTGGCGAGAGAATCGGCAATATCGATATGGCGGATGTCGCGATCCGTGGAAAAATCCATGGAGATCTTGTCCTGGAAGATGGCGACTCAATTTTCATCCCGACAAACCGGAATCCTGTAATTGTCAGGGGTGGAGTCACCCGTCCCGGCACTTATGAAATTAGAAACAATGACACGGTGTTCGACCTCATCGCGCAGGCAGGCGGGTACCGAAGCATGATGATGCTCCTGCCGGTACAGGTCGAGAGACATGATTTTTCGGGAAGTGAGTCTGATCCGGAACTTATCACACTCGACCTTCCGAACCCTGATTTCGATGCGATGGAATTCAGTTTCCAGAAAGGCGATATACTTCGCGTGCCGGAGACAAGGGACCAGGTTTATGTATTGGGTGCGGTCTGGTTGCCGCAGGCGATCGATTATCACGAGGGCTGGAATGTACTCGACTATGTTGCCGCTACCGGAGGTCCGGTCATGCCTACGGATGAAAGCTGGATTCATGTGGTCAGCTTTCCGCTGAGCGAGCGGCAGGAGAGCACAATATTCGACCTGAAGAGTGTCTACATGGACGATGCCGAGTCAATTTACAGTACTGCGATCGAACCCGGTGACATGATCTGGGTTCCGTGGGAAAACCAGCCGTTCTATGGCGCCGGACTCGCGAACTCGTTAACCACAGTACTTGGACAGACTATCGGTTTTCTGAGAATTCTTCAGGAAATTTAAGCAAAAACATTTTCGTTTATTACTCCTTGAAATTGATGCGTCCACGACGCATACTACGTGCCGTTATGGCTTCAGAAACAGGCAATCAGGGAATATATGAACCGGTTCCGCTAATGGCTCCATTAAGGTCGTTCGAGGAGCAGGAGGATGAGATCATCCAGGGTGTCTCCGACGTAATCAGGTCGGGGATGTGGGTTTATTCCAACCATGGCAAGGCGCTCGAGGAAGAACTGAATGAATTTGTCGGCAGCGAAAAGAGCGCGGTAGTAGCGTCGGGAACAGATGCGCTGATACTTGCCCTGGAAGGATATGGTGTTAAGCCCGGCGATGAAGTCATTACTCCAGCGTATTCGTTTTTCGCATCAGCGTCGACAATTATGCTCGCCGGAGCCACTCCGGTATTCTGCGATGTAAGCGAGCGAACTTTCAATATCGATCCTGACAGGATTGAGGAGAAAATTACAGAAAAGACTGTAGGAATTGTCGCGGTTCATTTATACGGATTGCCGGCTGATTTGGACCGGATCAACAAGATCGCGGAAAAACATGGTTTATTTGTAATCGAGGACGCATGCCAGGCGATTGGAGCGTCTGTAAACGGTAAAAAAGTCGGGAGCGGGAAAAAT
>DASWIV010000027.1:0-2974 GCA_036397475.1 bacterium | reverse complement strand
ATTCATACAGCACAATCTCAGCGCCGTCGCAGTCGTTGTCATGCGAATCGGTACCGTCGAAATTGATTTCCTGTCCGGGTTCCGGACTGTTATTGTCCACTGTCGCCAGTGCTGTCGGGAGGGCGTTCAAAATATCGAAGTTGCCAATGAACAGTGAAGTCTGTCCGGATGTATCAGTGACCCGCATCGAGAAAATATGGCCGTTTTCATGGCCAACGTAACTGTGCGAAGTGGTTGGTCCGGTAGCATCGACATCGAAGTTCAGGCCGTCGTAGCTGAAGTCCCATTCGTACAGATCTATCCCATGATCGTCCGTGGAACATGTTCCGTCGAAATCGACAGTTTCGCAGATATAAGGATCCGCATCTTCAACGCCGTTTACGCTGAAGGTGGCGCATGCGTCCGGGGGGTCGTCTGTCTGGCATTCTTCAACTACCAGCGTCAGGGGAGTGTCGAGAGTATCGGTCTGATTTTCATCATCGGTAACTTTCAACTGTACTTCGTGCTGGCCGGCTTCGAATGTGTAACTGATGGTTTCGCCTACTTCGTCGTAAGTTCCATCGTTATTGACGTCCCATTCGTAAAGGACAATGTCGCCACCGTCGGGATCTTCCGAATTTTCGCCATGAAGTTCTACCGGTGTACAATCATCGAATCCTGATTGAGGAACCGTGAATGCTATAGCGACCGGTGGAACGGTTGGTGGGGTGACTGTAATTTTTATCAGTTCATCGTTCGGATCATCGGTAAGATCATCCGTATTGCCCTCATCGTCCGTGACTCGCAGGTTTACATAGTACTCGCCGGGAGCGGCATACGATGTGTCCGCCGATGTACCGGTTGCGTCCTGGTTGAATGTGCCATCATAGTTGAAATCCCATTCGTAAAGTTGAATAGGGCCACCGTCGGGATCGAAAGAGCCGTTGTCCTGGAGATGGACATTCTGCCCGACCTCGACTGTAGGTGTGGTCGTTACGCCTTTCGCGATTGGATCTTCATCCTGGGGTATATTATTGATCGCGAAGAGTCCGGCTTTCGAGTCGAAGATCACGAGGGTGATCTTGCCGCCGAAAAGGTCCTTGGTGACCTGGACCCTGGTGTAATAAAGGTGTGTAGGTACATCCGGGACAAGCCAGTCATCATTGAGATATGTAACCTGGTTTTTCTTGATGTTGACATGGTCCCAGAAATTTTCAGAATCCGCATCGACAGGCACATTGAACAGATTCACGTGTGTAGCCGTGATGTCCGTATTCGGGATAGGCAGGAATGTGTTATCGGTGATCTGAAGCTGGTAATGCATTGTGTCTCCCGTCTGGTACATCGGGAGAACTTCCGGTGCGAAGTCATCGTACTGTACTCTGAGGCTTATCAGGTTCAAAAACCTCACATCGATAATTGCCTGTCCCTCCCTGGTGACATCGCTTGCCATCAATGCCTTCAGTTTGGGTGAGTAATAATCAATCCTGTAGTCCCAACCGTCCTCGGTTTCAAGAATCGTACCCCATGCAAGCAGATAGCCGTCCTCCTGGTTGTAATGCCAGTTTCCAAGGATCCTTACATCCTCTCCGGAACTTGGCGGGGGAATCGAGCTGTCTGTCATCTGACTTGGGGAGTTGTCAGCCGGGTTGTCGCCGGGAAGATTCGGGGCAACAGGTGAATTGCCCGAGCCGGAACAACCCATTAGTGTTAAAACTATGGTGAGTGTGACCACTCTCAGCAGGTGCCGATACATGGATAACCTCCAGGTGTGTAACAAAAATCGGTATAAGATAGTTAGAAAGTTTTGGAAAATCCGAGTTGGTCGGTGTTTCCTGTCGGCGTAAGATTATCAATAATCATTATTGATTGCAAGAGAAATTACCGGACTTTTGAGTACGGTAAGGGCCTGTTTAACAGGGTGAAATTATTAACCGGATTTAAGTATTTATCGATGTTAAACGCTTCCGGTGCCTGTTTTGCGGCATTTCTTCATGCCTATCACTTAATGTCGAATGAATCCATGGAGATCGTCATTTATTGTAAAATATTTATTTTATCAATCAAATCCCATGCAAATGCCGAATTAATCCATGTTTATAAGGTATCCGATCAGCGCGTTTAGATCCTCTTCAGATAAACTCTGGGGCGGCATGCCTGTTGGCGGATTCAGGATCAGGTATTTCAGGTCATCCGCGGTCAATCTGGATCCCACATCTGACAAATCCGACGCCATCGAGCCGCCTTCATCTCCCATTTTATGGCAAGCCATGCAATAGCTGGCGAACACTTCGGCTCCCCGGCCGGCTTCATCCAGCATTGCTTCTCCGCCTTCCGGTTCTTCTGCAGCCGGAGTTTCGTCGGCAGCGGGCGTGTCGTCGGTTATCGCAGGCTGTTCAGGCTCATCGGGCGTGTTGTTTGCCCGGTTATTGTCGCCTCCGCCACCGCAGGCACTGAATAGGACTACGATCAATACTAAGATAGCAATAGAAAATAAACGATCAGGTTTCATTGAATACTCCTTTTGTCCCCATTGAATTAGATTTAAAGTATAATCACAAGTGGACACCTTATCCAGATTGATTAAAAAATATTGGCTGAATTTTACAATTTACTTAGATATTAATACAGGTACTATGGGATTTACCGAGGCTGTGCTATGAGTAAAATACAATTTCCGCCTAAACTTGAGTCATTCGACGAACTTATAATCTGGTCGCTCGATCAGCTAGCGAAACCATTCGATTCGCAGAGCCTGATACGCTCTATACTCGAGCAGATTCGTGAGCTTACATCCAGCGTACGGGCGGATCTCCTGATTTACCAGTCTGAGATGAATGTGCTCTTCTTCTCGGAGACATCGTCGGTCGACGATCCCGGGACGAAATCCGGACAGATAAGCCTCGCGGACAGCAAGAGTTCAGCCGCGGTCAGGGCGTTGATCAATGGCAAGACAGTGCTCATCGACGATGTCCACGAATCCGGACTGCTAAGC
>DASWIV010000026.1:0-8263 GCA_036397475.1 bacterium | reverse complement strand
GTCCTGACTGAACTGCTGTGGACCCTTATTATCGGGGCCAATTCAATTTGTCCGACAACAGTCTCAAAAAATCCTGGCGCGAGAAATGAATTGAGCGCGCCACGGATTCCCGTTTTCAGTCTATCTTTCCGCGGCATATTTCCCTCAGTGCGGAATCTACACGATTCAATGGCTCGGTGAAATCGTACTGTTCGGCAAGCCATGAAAGATCCTTCGCGATTTCCTCTGTCCCCTGCTCATCCTTCGCGTTGTAGTTTAGTGAAACTGCCGGACCAGTTCGCGATGACTGGAACAACAGGTGCCCTGTTCCACGAACTTCCCAATCTCCCGGTTTCTGAAGGGTCGCACGTTCGCCATTCTGCACCTTGATAAACCTGCCTGAAACATCGCCGTCCAGTTCCAGAAGAATCTCACTATTGGTGAAATACCACTCAGCCTCGAAATTAGCGGCTTTCAGAAGCGACGCCGCTATAGCATCGAGAACCAGGTATCGCTGCAATGCCTCTCCGTAGATTAGTTTCTGGATTTTTCCCGGACGGATCGGTTCGACATAGCGGAAGTCCATCGGCAAGCCGCGTTCATCGGTCAGGAGAAGCCCACCCGACCAACTCTGGTCATCGACAGATTTTGCCTGTAGATATGCGATTTGCATCCTGGCTTGCCGCCTTCAATAAAAATATGCCTTCAGCTTCCCATTCAGGACTCTTAACTAATATCAATTGAAAGGGTCAAAGCCTTATTAATCAGTTTGAATGCGGGGGCTGAATAATGCAAAAGTCAGCTAGAATTCAAAACATTTAATCAGTGTAAAATATTAAATACGCGCAAGTATTACATAATTTAAATATATGTTGTATATTCCGGAATAAGTAAGGGTTGAGGTCTTATATCAATGGAGAACCGTGCCGGGCATGGCCAATGTCCACATCTCTCTGGTTTTTCATTGCTGCTCATTTCCGCAGCAATTTCTTTTATTGCGCTTATTTACTTCGCTTTGCCCAATTTTCGTAACCTCTCCGACGGACTTATAGCCGCGCTTATCCACAGGGACGCCCTTTACTCGCAGGAAGATATCGATTGGATGAACCAGGCTTTCAATCTCGATATCGGAGAAACCGAGTTACTCGATTTCTTCGAGGAAAACCTGTTCGCGGTCGGATAATATTTCAGCGCCCAGTACATACTTTTCGAGCCGAAGCGAGATCAGGATGGCGATGATAATTTCAGTCCTCTACTCTGATAAAGTCCAGGTCAGGTGAATTTCTTCCCCATCCCTGATTACCTGCAGATCGACTTCCGCTCCAAGGTCCATCTTTCTGATCATGTCCGATAGCTGCGATATTTCGGTTATCTTGACACCGTCTGCAGCGACGATTATATCCCCGTCAGGATAGAAGGAAAACCGGTTGAACCCGCTTCGTACGCTCATAAGATTTGTTCCGCCGCGAAGTCCGGCTCTGGCAGCCGATGACTCGGTTTCCACACTCTGGACAAGAACTCCATATTGAACCGAAAGGTTGAGATATCTCGCGAGATTCGGCATCAGGCTCAAGCCGCTGAATCCGAGATTTGGACGCTTCACCCGTCCGAAGGCGATAAGGTCGTTCGCGATCCTGTCCGCCACATTTATTGGTATTGCAAATCCGATTCCGTGGCTTCCACCCGACTGGCTGAAAATTACCGTATTGATCCCGATAACATCCCCCGACGAATTGATCAGCGGACCGCCTGAGTTTCCGGGATTGATGCTTGCGTCGGTCTGGATCATATTGTCGAAACTGTTCCCTTCGATCTCCAGCGGACGGTTCAGCGCTGAAATTACCCCGACCGTGACGGTCGAGTCGAGTCCAAACGGGTTCCCGATAGCGATTGCCTGCTGCCCGACCTGAAGCGCATCGGAATCTCCGAGATCCGATACCCACTCAGGTTCGATCTCGACATCGTCAATTTTCAAAACCGCTATATCGGTCACCGGGTCTGTCCCGACAAGAACTCCGGTGTATTCATCGCCGTTAAACAGCCGGACAGTGATTTCCTGTGCGTTCGCCACCACATGATTATTTGTAAGGATATATCCGTCCTGGGACATTATGAACCCGGACCCGGTTCCTTCCTGCGGATAGACTCCCCAGAAATTCCTGTAATAGGTCAACGAATTAATATGTACAACTGACGGGCTTGAATGCTTGTAAATCCGTGTAATTATTTCTTCGTCGGCGGTCAGGCCTTGCGGCAGTCCGGCAGAATTATTTCCCGGATCGGGATCTGCAGCCGGTATCATCTGATTTGTATCGGAAACCGGCGTCGGTGTCATTTGAGAAATGGACTGCGATTTCAGTAATACTGTAACCCCCGCGCCGGCAAGTGCGCCACAGATCACTGCGATCAGAATTATCAGCCCAATATTCGTCCTTTGCATATGTCCTCGCTCCATTTTATCAACTCTTGCGTTTTCCATGTAAACGCCTTCCTGGCAGGTATTGTGCATATCTATTTTTCCTTTCGACAAGACGGTATTTGAGAGTCGAATTTTCCACTAAAGGTTCCATGGTTATTATATATCTTTCACCCTAATCAATTGCCGGATGCACCCAGTGTCGAATGAACGGTTGCGCAATTTAAATGTATGTGGTATTTTTAGGTTGCTGAACCAGGGTTAAATAATTAGCCCTAGACTATTTAGTAATCAAGTTAATAGTTCAGTACCTAAATTAGAACCAGCTCCTTGTCAGCTTATTTAAATGGAAACGCGCCCCTTAAAAGGCGCGTTTCTGTTTATTCACTTATTTAAAATCTTCTTATGGATTGACCGCAATGACTTCCCGTACTTCCGGAATCTCATCGCGCAAAGCCTGTTCGATTCCCAGTTTAAGAGTCACGGTTGTCATGGAGCAGCCCTGGCATGCTCCCATGAACTGGATTATAACATCGCCCTTTGAGGTGGCTTCCAGAAAACGGCAGTCGCCTCCGTCCATATTGAGGGCGGGACGAATTTTCTCGACCGCTTCTTCGCAACGTCGCTTGAAATCGTCCAGGTCCTTTATGCGTGGTTCTTCTTCAGTTTTAGTTTCTACCTGTTCATTTTCAGTAATATCAGTCATAAAAATATATAACCTCCGATCAAATTAACACCCTAAGTTTACCCGACATTAGTATCTTTAACAACACTCAGGACTATGCCCCTTGCCGACAGGGGTCGCGGATTGTAGAATAAACTGCCACTAATCCTTTATTCTGGAGCTATCAATGTACGACGCATCCATATTTGCTGACAGGCGGAAACGCCTGATGGAAAAAATGAATCCGAACTCGATCGCGATTATCCCCGCCGCGCCGGAGGCACGCTATTCAAACGATACCGATTATCGCTATCGCCCGGACAGCGACCTTTATTATCTCACCGGTTTCAAAGAGCCCGGAGCGTGCGCGATTATTTCGACCGCTCACGATAAAGCCCCCTTCAAACTGTTCGTACGTCCACGCGACAAGGCGATGGAGATATGGAATGGATACCGCGCCGGTACCGATGGAGCACTGGAAACGTACAGGGCGGATGAGGCGTTTATAAATTCTGAACTTTTCGAAAGGCTCGGCGGATACATGGAAGATCGCGACACCATTTATTTCTTCCCCGGGCGTTATCCCGACTGGGACTCGAAAATCCTCGGACTGTGGCAGAAGACAAAACTTAAGTGGCGTAACGGGATCGATACGCCAAAATATGCCTGCGATCTTGCCCACCTGCTTCACGAGATCCGCCTTATTAAAACGCCGCACGAGATAGCGTTGATGAGGGACGCGTGCCGGATCTCAGCCGAAGCCCACGAGCTTGCAATTCGCACCGTAAAACCCGGAATGAGCGAGAAAGATATCCAGGCGCTGATCGAGCATTATTTTCTGTCAGCGGGAGCGGATGGTCCCGGTTTTGCCACAATCTGCGCGTCCGGCACGGACGCCTGTATTCTGCATTACATTTCAAATGAAAAAGACCTGGTCGACGGCGACCTTTTATGTGTGGATGCCGGCTGCGAGTACCAGATGTTCAATGGCGACATAACCCGTACATATCCGATCAACGGAAAATTCACTGCTGAACAGCGGGCTGTTTACGATGTGGTCCTTGCCGCGAACAAGGAAATTATCGAGAAAACGGTTGTCGGATCGAATCCGCATGAGATGCAGGAACTCGCGATACGCATACTCACCGAAGGCGCGAAGGACCTCGGACTGATTGAGATGTCGGTTGATGAAGCCATCGAGAAAGAAGAATTCAAGAAATTCTACATGCACCGCATCGGACACTGGCTTGGAATGGATGTCCATGATGTCGGGTCCAGCAGATCTAATGGCACATGGCGCAATTATGAGAACGGCATGATCGTTACCGTAGAGCCTGGAATTTATGTGCCGATCGATGACGACGCATTCCCCGCCAACTTCAAGGGAATCGGTGTGAGAGTTGAGGACGATATCCTGATCACCGATGACGGTCCCGAGAATCTTACTTCTATGTGCCCGAAGGAAGCCGGCGAACTGGAAGAATTGATCGGCTCCAAATCCTCTGTTACCACATGATTTTTGAATAGCGGGATTTTATTTTTTTATAGTGCAATCAGGAAAAACAGGTAGGTTACCGGGACCGTAAACAGGAATCCGTCGATGCGGTCCAGCATCCCTCCATGAGCGAGAAGGATGTGTCCGCTGTCCTTCAGGTGGGCTTCCCGTTTTACCGCACTCATTGTAAGGTCTCCCACCTGTGAAACCGCACCACCGATCGCACCGAACAGGATTAACTCCCAGACTGGTATGATCGAGTCCATCCCGATCATGTTCGAATACATCCACACGCAAAACGCGGCACCGAACATACCGCCGATCAACCCCATTACGGATTTTCGCGGCGATATATTCGGGGCAAGCTGGTGCCTGCCAAAGAATTTTCCGGAGAAATATGCGGACGTATCGTATCCAAGGCTGGCAAGAAATGCGAACATTGGAAGATAATGCATGTTGGCGGTCCATTGCGCGGACTGCTTGACCGACAATAATCCCTCCGCCCAGTAAATATCTTCAAGAGCTCTCAACTGCATAATGAAACTCAGGAATCCGGCTATGTACACGACACCCAGTGTCATTTTCCCCATGTCTTCGAGAATTGTCTTTTTCGATGCATTTTTATCAAGCAGATTTACAATGAAGATGATCACCAGCACAATTCCAACAATATGAAGTTTATCGCTGTCAGGGACCGCCCACGTGTACCATAAAATAAACAGGCACCCGATATCGATCAGGCGAAATCTCGAGATTGGTTTCCACGTGGATTCCAGTCCTGTAAGCCGCCACCATTCCCGCAGGGAGAACATTGTTATCGCCATGACCAGAATAAGCAGGGAGAAATCTCCGAACACCAGTAATCCGACACACAAGGTGCCGAATGGAATTCCTACAGCGAATCGGGTAGCCAGTGAAGATGGTTTCTTTTTCTCTGCACCCAAAGTGCGCGTCCCGCCTCATAAAGGAGTTAGAAGATTGAAACGTATGGGCGTAAGTAAGTCAATAGGATTTCCAGAATGGAGCCCGGCGGATTATGATATAATCCCCCACGGCATGAACAACAGAAAGCCACGAATAATTTTTATCTGCACCGGAAACTCATGCAGGTCGCAGATGGCTGAGGGTTTCATGCGGAAATGGGCTGAAGGATTGATCGACATCTTCTCCGCAGGATCGAAACCCGATGCCGATGTCGCCCCCGAAGCGGTACAGGTCATGTCGGAATTGGGAATTGATATCAGCGGCGCTCGTCCGAAAAATATGGATATCTTTGCAGGGGAAAATTTCGACTACGTGATCACCGTTTGCGACGAAGCCGTGGATTCCTGCCCGAATTTTCACTCTGCCGACGGAAAAGCCATCAGGCTCCACATGCCATTCAACGATCCTTACCACGCGTCCGATGATCCCGAAGAATCTATCCGCATATACAGGGAAGCCCGCGATGCGATCGGGGGTAGAATTAAGCAATTCCTCGGGGACCAATTTAAGATATATCCTGGCGATTAATCCAGTTTTTCGATTTCGAGGGTGATCTTCGGGGAGACGTTTTCCTCATCGATTTCATTTAGCCTGATGAGGTACTCAGTGTCGCGGAATTTCTTCATCATAAATCCAAACGCGAAATAATTGTCGTTGATGAGCCGGACAAGCGCGTCGTACGAATCTGACGAAATGGTCAGGATAGTACCTCTCTGAATCCCATTCCTGTACTTCACATCGACAGTGTGCCCGTTCAATTCCATTATTATCTTGTCATATCCCTGGGCGAGCGCCAGGTTGAGAATGGAAATGAAAATCGATTTTACGGCTTCCCAGCTTGGATGCTCGAAAGCCCTGAATACATCCTCGAGCGCATCGGTACGTCCATTCGCCACCGGACGCCTCACTATAGTAAGGCAAACCGTCCCGTCATTTTCTTCCGACATTTCGATCAGGCACAAATGTTTCTTCGCGGTGAACCGGAAAGAAGTCCCCGCGAAAATTTCCTTCTTGAGAATTTCCCTGAATAATGCAAAATCCTCTGATTTGATCATAGGACCCTTCCTGAAGTTACCGTCGATCAGTTCCCATGTGCGATACTCTTTGCCTTCAGGGCGGAACTGGACCTCGGATGCTGCACCGCGGGCAGTGTCGGCAAGGAACTGCTCGACATACAGCCTGTACTCACTGCGCGCAATGTCGTCCGATGGTATACCCATAATTTTTACATAACCTATATCCGGGTATACGGAATAAAAAATGAGGATTTCCGCATCCTCATAAATTTAAACTCATATTTCCTGATTTAACAAGTGATAAGTTAAATATTCATTATGAAACCTATAATCAGGCCCGCTAAATTTCCAGGAATTCAACGCTGGATGCATAGGTCTCAATGAACAGCCGGCGGGGCTCGACATCGTCACCCATGAGGTTAACGAAAGTCTCTTCCGCGTCGGTGGCATCCTCTATCTCAACCCTTAGAAGGGTGCGTTTATCCGGATCCATTGTCGTGTTCCACAGATCCTCTGCATCCATTTCACCAAGTCCCTTGAACCTGTTCACTTCATAGCGCTTGCCCTTAAGATGTTCCGCGACGGTTTTCTCCATTTCCTTGTCGTTCAGGGCGTAATAATTCTTATCTCCCCACCGGATCCTGTAGAGCGGAGCCTGGGCGATGTACACATGCCCCCTGATTATCAGCTCGTGCATCTGCCGGTAGAAAAAGGTGAGAGCGAGCGTCATGATATGGCTGCCGTCAACATCGGCGTCTGTCAGCAGAATGATCTTGTGATAACGCAGCTGCGAAATATTGAAATCATCCCCGACGCCGCACCCGATTGCAGTAATAATGTTTGAGATTTCATCGTTGGACAAAACCTTGTCGAGCCTGGCTTTTTCAACATTGATTATCTTTCCCTTGAGTGGAAGTATCGCCTGGAAACGGCGGTCGCGTCCGCCCTTTGTTGTTCCCAATGCGCTGTCTCCCTCGACAAGGAACAATTCGCAGTTCCCAGGCTCCTTATCGGAACAGTCGACCAGTTTTCCGGGAAGAAATGTGCTCGTGAGGTAATTTTTTCTCCTGAGGCGTTCCTTGGTCTTGCGGGTCTCTTCACGAACCCTCTGTGCGGCGAGTCCCTTCTGAATTATCTTTTTCGTAGCGCTCGGATTTTCAGTCATCCAGTCTTTCAGTGCTTCGTACACAACCGACTGGACAATCCCGCGTATCTCCGTATTGCCGAGCTGTTCTTTCGTCTGTCCCTCAAACTGCGGATCAGCGAGTTTTACCGAAATGATCGCCGTAAGGCCTTCCTTGACATCTTCTCCCGCAAGGTTTGTATCCTTATCCTTCAGTATTTTCTGATCTCGGCCAACCTGGTTAATAGCGCTGGTGACAGCGGTTCGAAAACCTATGAGATGCGTCCCGCCTTCACGCGTGTTGATGTTATTGGCGAACGCGAGAATTGTCTCGTGATAGCTGTCGTTGTACTGCAGCGCCGCTTCTACAATTACAGTCCTGCCAAGTTCGTCATCTACTTCGCCCACAGCGTGAAACGGCTTATTGAACAGGCTGACGTGTTTTTCATTGAGCAGTTTTACATATGCCGAAATTCCACCCTGGTAATAGAATTCCTCCTCACGGATCGCGCCATCACGCTTGTCGACAAGCTGGATCTTCAGCCCGGCATTAAGGTACGCAAGTTCGCGAAGTCGCCTTGAAACA
>DASWIV010000025.1:0-5845 GCA_036397475.1 bacterium | reverse complement strand
GAATGCATCACCGCTGGGTTATCAGCGCTGGGAGGAATCAGGGGTGAAGAAGCGTTGGAGGAGCAACCGAAACCGAAGAAAATCAGTGCCCCTGTAGCAATCATGTGAGCGAATCTGCACCTGCTCATTTTTCTCTCCGCTTGAACCTTAATAAGAAAATGTAGATATGGTAATTATATCAGATTATTTCATCATAGACAGGTTAAAAAAATCCCCCGGAATTTATCCGGGGGAATGATTGTATTCAGATTAAACACCTGGTTACTTCTGAGGATAAGGGTTGTACTGGATCAGGTCAGGCATGACCGCGAGAAGCTGCTGGGAGCCCTGGTTCAGGTCGCCAGTGGCCGCGAGGCTCGTAACTTCCTCCAAGGTGACAGGCTGGCTGCCTATCCACCTGAGGAATATCAACGTCGCCTGCAGATCGTCAGCGGTTACCTGGTCATGATGCAGGTTCAGGTTCGGGTCAGCCTGTAGCGCCCTGTTAAGAGCGTTCTGGGCTTCATCAAAGTAAAAGTGGACGAATCCGTAAATCGGGGTTCCTGTTCCAACCACAATGGGGTCCTTGCTCGCCTGGCCCAGGAGAGTCAGGTAGGTTCCACCCATTCCGGCCCATGCGTCCGCGTCGTTCTGATTCGCGATTGCCCGGTCGAAATTGAGAATCGCCTGGTCCCACTCGTACGAATTAATCGTGTCGAGCCAGTTACCAAGATTGTCAACCCAGTACAGTCCGGTCTGGTTGTCCTTGCCTCTCTTGGCATAGGTCCATCCCAATCCGGTATACGCTGACGATGACGCTGTCAGGTCAGCCTGAATATACCTCTCCGTGATTGCCCTTTTGAAATTGATGATCGCGAAGGTGTAGTCCTTCGACGTGTACAGGTTCCATCCGTTATCAAGAAATTCGTTATCAAGAGTGATATCTCCAAGATCGAATGTCCCGCTACCGGAAAGATTAACCTGCTGGATCCAGCCCAGGTTACGTCCGATCGCTACCTGGAATAGGTCAATTTCAAGTGTGAGAGGAACTCCGGTTGGAAGTCCGACAAATTCGAACACTCCGGCGGTCGGACCGGAATTCGCCGGCTGTAGCGATGGAGCGATATCCCCTCCGCCAGCTACTGTCAGTTTAACGGTCGCATATGGTGTCCCTGCCGGAGTTCCTTCCCTGTCGAGAATCCGTCCGGTCAGTTTTACCCCGCCTCCGCCGTTGTCCTGGGGAGTCGGATTTACAGGATCGCTTCCTCCGCCGCCGCACGCCAGTCCGATCACGGCGAGGAGGGTTATCAGTGTCATTAATGTTAGATTTCTTATCTTCATCTTCTTATTTCCTCCATGCCTCGTTAATTCGGAAGGTCGTAATTGAACTCGTCAATTTGAATTGCGGTTGATGCGGAGATCGTCTGCGGAAGGTTGGTGTCAATCTTCCTGTCGGACGGCACTCCGGTAAATGTTATTACAAGCTGTCCCATCCTGTATGGATCGGGTGTCAGCACTGTGGTTAAATCCTGCGGGAAATGGATGCGTCCAACATACGTGGCGTCATCCAGTTCTCCGATGTAAATTTCATGGCGCCAGTATCCCTTATCAAGGAATGCCTGGAACGGGAACGGGTCGTCCACTACCATATCAAAATCGTAGTCCCAGCCGATTATGTAGCTGATCGGCATACCGTTATTGATCTGAGGCGACAGTGGATCTGTAGGATCTTCCGGTGGTGCAGGCTCTGTCGCAGGGATGAGCTTGTACTGTGACCTCACGACGAAAATGATGTCGCCGTGCAGGATCGGATTCGTGAACGCCCGGAGGATCATAGGTTCGTCCTCGGGCAGTGGCGTGAAGTTTCTCTCAAGACTCTTCAACGCGTTGATTAACCCGTGGCCACTGATGTGATCCGGGCCAAGCCCTCCTATAAGATCGGCGTCAGCGCCTTCTTTCAGGGTTTCAATTACCTGCGCCGGGGTTATCTGTGGATTTTCACTCCAGATAAGAGCCGCTACACCTGACAGAACCGCCGCCGAGAAGGACGATCCTGAACCGACTGCGTATCCATCCGAGTACTGCATCGGATAAGTCGATACGATGCCTTCGCCAGGTGCCACAAAAAATGAAGATGTGGCAGGGTCGGCGTAAGTCGGCAGCGAGTTGCTCGACAGGCTTAACGCGTTCGCCTGGTTGGTTGAACCAACCGCGACTACAGCGCTGTGGCTCGCGGGATAGATCGAAGTCGAACCATCGTCGAGAGGTCTCGCCGAATCGCCCGCGGCGGCAACCATCAATGCTCCACGCTGGACCGCGTACTTAATGGCATTTAATTCCATCTGGCTCGGTCCGAGTGCGTTCGGAGTTTCGTACGTGAAACTCATATTGATGATAAGCCTCGCGTTGAACGGATTGGTGAACAGGAAGCCTTCGAGATCGTACGGATCCAGCTTGTCCTTGTTCTCCAGGAATTCCTGGATCGCGAACATGATACCGTCCGTCGTCTGGGCACTGTTGCCAAGGCCGTTCTGGTCGAGAACTTTTACCGGGATGATCCTGGGGTTCCATGCGATCGACGATATTCCGGTGGCATTACCAGTTCGCGCTCCGATGATTCCGGTCACCGCTGTGCCATGGCCGTTGTCATCGTTCGGAGCGGAGTCGCCATTCACGAAATCGCGTCCGGCAAATATTTTTTCGTTAACCGGCGTCATATCGTCGATGTTTAAATCGGGATGATCGTAATCGAATCCCGTGTCCAGAACAGCGACTGCGACATCGCTGACAATCGGGACGGGATCGATCGCCGGATCGCCGGGCTCAATTACCCACGCTTCCGGGACATCCAGGTTTTCAAGATACCACTGCTCGCCCGCTTGAAAATGCGGGTCGTTAGGGTCTACCCGGAGCGCAGCCATATGAGTTACATAAATCGGCTCCGCTACTTCGACTGCCGGGTTTCCCCTGAGCGTTGCCACTAACGACGCGAGATTCGTGCCCTCAGGCAGAGCGAACTGGTAGAAATCTATAAATTCTTTGTAATCGATCAGGTTAAGATCGAACTCCTCAACTATGGAATCGATATCGACACCCTCGACAAATTTCATTGAAATCTGGTCGGGCAGTGCCTGCTCATTGGAGATTAATTCCTCGACTGCTAACTGGACTTCCGCGGAGCTTATGCCGCCCTTGTCAACCTGAAGGGATACATCCCTGTCAGGTGTCGACGGGGCGTAGGATGAACAGCTCATTAGAAGAACGAGCGCAATCGATAGTATTGGGAGGAAGACACGTAAACGGGTCAAGGTCTGGGCCTCCATCCGAGTGATGATTTATTGGATACTCTACTCCCGTAGTAGAAAATAGGTATCGATTTTTTCCTTCTAGTCAAAAATACCCCCAGCGGATAATACAAATCCACCAGGAAGCCGGTATTCCGACCCTTCATAAACCCGTGAGTATAGTCGCCGTATTAATGAAAGTCAAATCAACTTCATCACGGAAAATCAGGCTAAATGCACGGTTCAGAATATCAAGGGACCGAAAACCCATTGCCGACTTCGGGAACAAAATACTACAAAAAGATACCATACAATACATAGGGTGTCAAGTATCGAAATCAGACAATTTTATTGTATCTGAGAACCTTGGTAGCGCTCATACGTGTATCTTAATGTTGATATAATCAGAAGTACATGAGTCAGCCTGTACATTCCACATCTCTCTTACTACATCGGACTATCACGCATCTTGACCGCGACCGCGAAACTCCTAAACGCCGGAGCGCGGGATTCATATCACGCATCTTGACCGCGACCGCGAAACTCCAGGCGCAGGATCCGCATCACCCAAGCGGTCCCGGATGCGAACTTCCACCGGACAAGCTCATGGTCATCGTCAAGTTCTTCACATCTGACGCGAACTGGACATGGTACGCAGTGTCTGCGTCACAGGATGAGAAATCCGGCGACGTGCAGTTCTTTGGCTACGTCGATGGTAACTGCACTGAGTACGGTTACTTCTGGCTTTCAGAGCTTGAAACCCTGCGGGGACCACTAGGCCTGCCCGTCGAGCGAGATCTGTACTGGACACCTCGCCTCCTCGCTGAAGTCGTGCGCGATGTTGAAGTGAGAGGATCAATGTTCTGATCAATATCAGTGACCAGCCAATCATCCAAACGGGACGCGGCCTTCGGGTCGTGTCCCCTTTTTTCTACGCCGCTGCGGCAGCTAACAATATCAATATCAAATAGATAGGTAATATGATCCATATAACTCCTGCAGGAAGCGAACCAATAAGGATCAAAATAATAATGCAGCCAGTTCCACTCTTTCTTGCTTTGGCAATTTCGTCAGAACTTGTATTGTTTAGGTACTCACTATATTCCCCATAAGCATTTTTCCCACAATGAATTGTCACAAAAAAGGTACCTAATGGGAGCAAACCAAAAAGGAAGTACTTAATCGCTAAACCTGTCATTCCTTTGATAACATACCAATATTGAAATGCCCAAAATGCTTCCCAGCAGAATGAGCTTTTATCAAAGTCTGAAGTATATTCAGCGGGAATAAGTAATCCATCATTATCGCGTTCTTTTCGAACAAATGGATTTATCGGATCTGGATTGGCATCAATCATCGTGCGCTTTCTGCCATCATCTTCGGTTTGTTTGTACGAGTATTGGTTGATGATATTTTCACCACATAGATGGCAAAAAGACGAACCCTCTTGCACTTTTTCTCCGCATTTTCTGCAGAACAATGGAAACCTCCGTGTTGCTGAAATATATGGTGCTTAAACGCATCGATCATTCAAGTTGAATTTTAGCTCCCACCAGCAATTCCCCTGCCAATATTAGTCCCGATCCACCAGCCGAGCCACCCGCCAGCAATCGTACCCAGAACAGGAAGAATTGCGCTTCCGATTGCAGCGCCGATGATTGCGCAAACACAACCACATGTATAACCGCATCCTTCAGCCTGATTGGCAAAAGCGGCGTACTCTTTAAGGTATCAAGCCAAGGAGAACGCCGTATGGAAAAGAATAGCAGCAATGTAGTTGAGTTTCCAGCCGAAAGGCCGAGAGACATACTGACGGAGATTCTCAGGGAGAAGGCGCAAGAGATGCTGGCAATTGCGATTGAGGGGGAGGCTGGCGAGTGGATCAGCCGAAGCCGATCTTGCTCATTAGCAGACAATGTTAGTGTCTCCTTCTTCATCCCCGAATTGTAAAGGGGACATTTCTACTTTGCCCAAAGGGGACATTTTCACATTGCTGCTACACTCTCCCATGCAACGCTTGACCTTCACACCCGCACACACTACACTCTCCCCTTGTGCGTATCCATTCCCACGCACCGGAGAGGAGTTCCATCATGCCGGCCACCGTCGTTGTGGGTACCCAGTGGGGCGATGAGGGTAAGGGTAAAGTCGTCGACTTCCTCACTCGCGATGCCGATATAGTAGTCCGCTCCCAGGGCGGTAATAATGCGGGTCACACGGTCGCCATTGGCGACGAGATCTTCAAACTCTATCACCTCCCGTGCGGTGTTTTGCATCCCGGTAAAACCTCCATACTCGGCACCGGCATGGCTATCGATCCGGTCAAACTCCTGAGCGAGATAGAAGGCATTGAAGGCCGCGGTTTTCCCACCGATAACCTGATCATTTCCCACCGCGCCCACCTGATCATGCCATGGCACATTCGTATCGACGAACTCGAGGAGATCCGGCGCTCCCACTCCGACTCCCGCGGCAAGATCGGCACCACCAGACGCGGAATCGGTCCCACCTTCGCCGATAAAATGTCACGTATCGGGCTCCGCATGTGTGACCTGACCGACGCAGGCTACTTCCGTGAGCGC
>DASWIV010000024.1:0-4759 GCA_036397475.1 bacterium | reverse complement strand
TTGTTACCAGCAGCCATCAGGCAAAAATCTGAGCAGGTACAGGATCAGAAGCACCTGAGCATCCCGCGATGATTACAACTAAAATGGATAGAATCAGAAGGCGAAATAAATTCGTCATGCATTAACCTCTACGATGTAAACTCCCGAATATTAAGACAGTTTACAATTTACTGATAATCAATTTTAACATATAAATTTCCCATACGTTAAATAATGGAATTTTGATAATGACTCTAATTCATAACCTCGTCCACCTGTAACTGCTTTCCCTTTCCTCCATTACCATCAGTCCCGATGCGCTCATACCATCCCACTCGTAAAATCCCGGACGTCTAGCCTTCGCAAATGCTTTCACTCCCAGTTGGCTGGTGTATGTGGTCAGTACCGAAATCAAAACGATCTGCATGCTCATGAAAAGGAGCCCAAGAATTAACGGACCGGATCCGACTATCTCAAAATTCCGCCATAGATAGATAATCCCGTACACACTGAGCAGCGACGGTAATGCCCACAGGGCAACCACCCATATAAGGGAAATCGGGATCGACATTGCTATAGGCATATATACCGCGAATAATCCCGATGAAAAGGCACCATAGAGAAGAATCAACACCAGCCAGATTATCACCATGATTCCGAGCACCATCCACCAGACAAGCTCTATTCCAAGCTCTTTAGCCTGCGGGTAAAGAATGGGGCTGAGAATCGCAAGGTAAGGCAGCACCAGACCTGCGACCAGCGACGCATTCTCCTCGATCGCGCCAAGCGACCTCATCACTCCGGACAGGCATTCCGCGATAAATATTTTTCGGTCAGATATTGGCGCGGTGAGAAGTGATCCTAACGAATCCGACGCGAGCTCAGCTCTCAACTCGTTTGGTGTCGAAATCATGCACGACGAAAACAGCCGGACGCCGGTAATTGAAAGTGTCAATCCGCCCGGCCCGAGTATCGTGAAATAAAATCCCCACTCTACCGCATTGTCGCGGTCAAGAAAAAACAAGAGCAGATTGATGAAGACGGAACAGCCTACTCCCGCCAGGAATGCTTTCAATGAACCCATGGCGGGATGAAGTCGCCACATCATGTAGCGGCGCTGGAAAACAGGATTTCCCCAGTATTCCATCAATGGGCCGATGAACCTGACCCATTCCGGCGGGTCCTCAGCCCACAGGAGGTCGAATTCATAATCGTGGATCATCTACCCCTGATGTTACTTGATTTTTTCATCTTTTGAAAATAGCGGAGCACCGGCGTCTCGCCGGTCGGAACACCGACTTCCAGTCGGTTCCAGATACTCATCCTTCACCACATTTTATTCTCATTACCGCCTTTCCTCACTTGGCGACATTCCATTCATGGGTTATAATTTCATTAAATCGCCATGGGACGAATCCTGACACTGCCTGTAGGTTTATGGCGAGAAAGTGACTAACCTGAAATGGGAATCAGAGGGGTCGATATCCAGGTAGCTCTGCAGCGCGTTGCAGAGGCCGAAAAATTACAACAGGGCGAGACGTCGCAGGCTCGAACCGGCGAAGCCGGTATCCGTGAGGAGGATAGAGCCGAGCGGCTAAGGCGCCGCGAGCAGTCACAGAAACCTGAGCAGAGTGACCAGGTGATTGTTCAGTCCCGACGCGAGCACCGGCGTCGCGGATCTGATAGAGACCAGGAGGCTGAGGAGACTGTAACTCCAGGTGAGGAGAACGCGGAATCTCAGGAAACTGAACTGCTCACGGAGGGAAACGATGGGCGCCTTGATATTCTTGCCTAGGGGACGGCACATGGGGGCCTGCACCGGACGTGAGGAGTCCGGTGCTTCCTTTTTAGGTCAATCAAACAGATTTATGTTGTGATTCCTGCTGATTTCCGGATCGTCGGTTGGTATTACCAGCGCTACCTTTGTTCCTGCTCCCGGTTCAGAATCGATGGTAAGGTCCGCACCGATATCGTCAGCCCTCTCCTGCATTCCGAGAAGCCCGAACGTAACGTAATTTTTCTGATTTTCTGCGACTTCCTCCGGATTAAATCCCTTACCGTTATCCTCGATAATCAGTACAACTTTATTTTCCAGGTATTTTAAATGCACCCAGGCGGTCGATGCTTCCGAGTACTTCTTCACATTGTTCATCGCTTCCTGCGCGATCCTGAATGTTGTCAATGTCGCAAGCTGGCCAAGCGGACGCTCGTCGCCTTCAAGGACAAAGCGAATATCGATCTCGGAAAGCTCCCTTATGGATGTTACTACACGTTTCAAAGTCGCGACCAGGCCCAGATCCTGAAGGGTCATTGGACGCAGATCGAATATGAATCCCCTGATCTCGTTCAGAGCACCTTCAGCGATCTTTTTCATCCTGAACAATTCAACCGGCACCTTGGATGGATTCTTCTCGTAGATGTTGCGCAGGATGTCCATTCTCAGTACGACATTCGCGATTGCCTGCGCAGGACCGTCGTGAATTTCTCTTGCGATCCGGTGACGCTCAAGCTCCTGGGAACGGATTATCGCCGAAGACCCTAACTGGGTACGTGCCCCGGATACCGACTGCTTTGTTGTCCTCAGGTACTGATCTTTCTGTTTTTCAAGCTCCCCGGCTTTTTTTAAGGCCGACATTACCAGGTCCATCGCGTTGATCATGGAAATTATGTGATTTCGATAATTGCCGCATATCTCGAGCAGCTCTCCGTTCGGGTTTCCAAAGTATTTTGTCTTGGTTGCCTTTGTTAAAAATACTTTCAGAATATGTGGATCCCATGCCGGTCCGGTAATAGGTTCCTGTCCCTCCGCTACCGGAACCTCCTCAAGCGCTCCAAGTTTGACAATATCTTCCGCGAGTTTATCGATGCGCTCGTCACCCATCACGTTCTCAGCTTCGAGATCGGCGATCTTTTTTTCCACGGATTTCAGATTCCTACTCAATTCAGCCGACAGCCGTTCCATGTGGCTGACCGCTAAATCCCCATTGGCAGTTACCATTTTATTCACCCCATCATATTCCTTCAATTTTTTTTTAATCCGCTTCGACCGATTCATGCCTTTCCCTGAAAGGTGAAATGTCGAGCGCTTTTCCGGTATCAGGATCAATCTCAATCACTGCTCCATTTACCTGAACCGGCCCTTCGGCAATCGAGAATCGCGCGGGCAGTCCCGTTGTAAATCTCTTCAAAATAGGCTCCCTGTCGACACCGAGGACACCGTCCATCGGACCGACCATGCCCAGATCTGTCAGGTAGCCTGTGCCCCCGGGAAGTATTCGATAGTCCGCCGACGGCACGTGGGTATGGGTTCCGACAACAGCGCTTACGCGCCCGTCGAGATACCATCCCATCGCTACCTTCTCACTTGTTGCCTCAGCATGCATATCTACAAGGATCATATTTGTTTCTTCACTCAATCTATCGAGGATCGTATCCGCCTTTTTGAACGGACAATCCGTCGGATCCATGAAAACTCGCCCCTGTAAATTTATTACCCCTGCCACCTTACCGCCAGAAAGACTGAACTTCGTGTAGCCTTCACCCGGAGTTTCGTCCGGATAGTTGGCCGGACGAATGACCGATGGGTATGTCGAAAACATCTGGGCGTAATCCTTCTGGCGCCATATATGATTTCCCCCGGTAATCACATCAACCCCGGCGTCGATCAGTTCGCCCGCATTTTTTGTCGTCAGGCCATTTCCGCCCGACGCGTTCTCCCCATTGGCGATTACTGCAAGGACGTTGAGCGATTTACGCCATTCCGCGATATTGCGGATAATGACCTCGCGTCCGGGACGTCCGACAATGTCACCAAGGAAGAGGATACGTATGGTGCTCACGGTAAAACCTCTTTCGTAAATAGTATCGTCACAGTGTGGATTATCGGATTGAATGGGAGTTTATCAAATCTAAGTGAAAAAAAGCGACTGCCGGGAATCCAGCAGCCCTGTCTGATTTCTGAAAAAGGGGCGGTAAAGCTCAGGTGATGTCAGCAAAGCCCATAGCAGCCCAAATCTCAATTGGATCTGCGGATACGTGGACGCTGTCCGACCAGCCAGCCCAGTAGTTATTCCCATCCGCGTCCAGAACAGCCAGACTTGAGGCGGTTCCATAATTGTGGTGAAGCAAATCCGCAATATCGAGTGTAAACTCACCATCCGCATCAATACTTATGTCACTGGCAATATCGCCCAGTGTATTATCATAAAGAAACCAATGAACTGCGTATGCTTGCCATTCAGGGTTTTGGACGGTTAATCCAAAGTAGGATACCGAAGCAGTATCACCCGATTCATGAATGGCAAGAGAAGGATGGGTTGCGGAATCGTAGGTAACAGGGTTTCTAATATCGCTTATGTAGATAAACTGGTCAGGATCAAGGGCATCTTTCTGCCCTCCTTTTTTATTTATTCATAATCTTTCGTGAATTCAAACACTGAGTAAGCATGATCAAAATAGTTGGTCCCCCACTCGCTCCACCATGCAATTCCAACGCCGAACCACTCGCCATCCGGAAAATACCACGCCGGAAACGAGTAATATTTTCCGTAATCATCAGGCCAATCGGGAGCGTAAGAATACAACTGATGTCCGATAGACTCATCGTTATTTTCAGCAAGCATACCCATCCATTCCACATTCACTCCTCCCCACTGTTTGACTCTTGCATAAATCTGCTCGTGCACATTCCCGCAGCACTTTATCTCCGGATCCGTGATCACATTCCCTTCGTTCAAAACTATATAGAATTCGTATGGCTCCGACTGGTTCGCCGATAGCG
>DASWIV010000023.1:0-3327 GCA_036397475.1 bacterium | reverse complement strand
GCCCTCCCGATAATCACGACAGCATTGATGATCATTATCATCCGGGTATTAACATAAACCTCTTGAGCGATACCGCCGGAACGGACAGCCGCCACAATACTGTGGCGGTTTTTTTAATGTCTGAATAAAGGAATTTTTGGTGTATCTACGGTTATAATTCCCCGGAACCTAGTTAATGTTATCTATCGGGGATAAATTCGAGGGCTACACTGTCAAGTCCTATCTCGGTCGCGGCGGGATGGGGACGGTAATGCTGCTTGAAAATGATGATGGTGGAAAGGCAGCGCTTAAAATTCTTCATCCCCACCTGATGGATGACGACGAACTGGTTAAGCGGTTTTACCTGGAAGCTGAAGTCGCTCAGAGGATTGAATCGCCCCATATCTGCAAGGTGTTCGGGATTCATGAGATCTCACTCGGCGACGCTCCGTCGCATGGAATTCTGATGGAGTATGTCGAGGGGGAATCGCTTGCGGACCTGATGGAAAACCGCGAAATGTTTAATGAGGAGTGGGCTCTCCATGTTGGGGAAGGGGTCCTGGAAGCGCTGGTCGCGATTCACAATGCGGGACTCATTCACAGGGATTTAAAGCCGGAAAATATAGTTATAACTCCAGACGACCAGGTAAAGGTTCTCGACCTGGGACTGGCGAAAGTTCTCGAATCGTCCATCAAATTGTCGAAAACAGGATATTTCATTGGCACATACCAGTACGCGAGTCCTGAACAGCTTACGGGTGACGATCTCGACTTTTCATGCGATATTTATTCGCTTGGTATTGTGTTATATGAAATCACCACCGCAGCTCGTCCACACGATTCAGACGATATCCGAGAGTTGATTTATGAAAAGGTCAATACGCCGGTCAGGGCACCAAGCAGGCTTAACCCGACCCTGTCCCCATTTTTCGACATGCTTGTCGAAGAGATGATGGAGATAAAGCCTAGGGACAGGCTTAGCCGCGCCGATGTCGTCCTGCAAATTATCAGGGAACGGGAAAAAAGCGACTGGTACAGGGCGAGAATTTCAGTCTCGATATCCAGGGATTCACTGGCAGCGTCGACTGTGATGCGGCGCCTTGTCAGGGTACCGCGACGTACCGCGCTTTATGGCAGAAAAGACGAGCTGGAGGCATTAAAGAACCACGCGCTTCCATGCCTGGGATTCGACGGGAAAGAGGACAGCCACAGTGGAATAATTCTTATCGGCGGCGAGGCGGGCATTGGCAAAACAAGATTGATCGAGGAATTTGTCGGATCGCTCGACAGCCTGGAAAAGCCATATGTCGTATTGCTCGGGCGCGCTCTGCGGGAAAGAAGACATGTGCCTTACAGTCCGTTGATAGAGATGGTAAGGGACTTCTTCATGCTCGATGAGGATGTCGAGATCGATCTTTTGAAACTGTTTGAGGAATACCTTGAAAATCTCAGGCCATTGATCCCGCCATTTCTCGAATTGATCACACAGAGAAGATTCATGGACGATTCCCGGACACGGGGGGTACTGAACGAATCCAACATCCTGCATTTATTCAGGACCTTGTTCAAAAATATCGCTGTTGAAGTCCCCCTGATTATGTTTTTCGACGATCTTCAATGGGCGGACGTTAACACGATCAGCGTACTTAATTATATTGTCGGCGGCGATCTGGATGTCCCACTATTGTTGCTGGGTTCTTTCCGGGAGGAAGAAATCGAGGCGGAAGAAGGGACCACACATCCGCTTAAAGAGTCGCTTGCAAGGATTGCCGGAAAAGATGCAGTGCTCAGACTCAGCCTGACCAGGTTGAATGAAGAGGCGTGCCATGATGTAGTTACCGAATGTTTTCCGGCTGCTGGATTTATCGACGATCTCACCGGCAGACTGTACAGGCAGAGCGACGGCAATCCGTTCTTCCTGATGGAAATCATCAATTTTCTGGTTGACGAGGGCCGAATCGGATTCAAGGACGGAAAATGGCAGATACGTGGAGACCTAGACGAGGTCACAATCCCGGAAAGCCTTAAGGATATTGTTTCTTACCGGCTGGACCAGTTGAATGAAAAAGAGCGAGAGGTTCTTGAGGCGGCGAGCATTATCGGATTTAAATTCAAATCCGACCTGCTTGGAGAGCTTACCGAGCTTAACAGGATAAAGCTGTTGAGATTTCTGCAAACGCTTGAGAAAAAGCGCCATCTTATCGTCTCCTTCGAAGCCGGGTACAGGTTCGACCACCATGTCTTCTACGAAACGGTGTACCAGGGAATACTCCCGGAATTGAGGATCGCATATCACCAGTTGACCGCCGAATTATTCAGGGCACAGGATGATATCAACTCCGTGATATACGAACTCGTCTACCACATGAGGCTTGCCGGGGATTACGAAGGGTCGCTTGAATTTCTCCCAAAAGCGGTTGAACGGGCACGCGATGAATATTCAAACAGGCTGGCTCTCGAGCATGCGAATCACGCGTGGGAAGCGTACCGGGAACTGGGTGAGCCTGAAATTTTTAACGGGGAAATCTGCGACCTGATGGCGGAACGCTGCGAGGTCGCGGGGATTCTTGGCGAGAGGGACATCGAGCTGGATTCCGCGAATACCGTGCTCAAGTTATCGATGAGTCTCGGGGATATGGAGCGTATCAGCCTTGGACACAGGCTCCTGGGGGAATACTTCCGGCATATTTCATTCCTCGATGCAGCACTTGATGAATACACAAAAGCGCTCGAATCCTGTCCTGAAGATAAAAGCATAGCATTCGGACAGATCCTGAGGGAGACAGCATCGGTAAATCACCTGAAAGGAAATACCGCGGGATCGATCGAGTTGTATGTTAAAGCGCTTGAGATACTGAAGGAATTTCCGCCAGGTCCGGAATTGATCAAGACCCATAATAATCTTGGCATAAGCTACAAGAAGGAGGGACGCCTGGAAGACGCTGTCAGGGAATTCGAGACAGCCTACGATCTTGCCTCTGAGCTGAAAGATCTGCATTCTGAAATGTTCCCGCTGGGGAATATCGCTCTGATTTACTACGATGCCGGACGCTGGGAGGAAGCTCACAGCAACATGATCAAGCTGCTGAACAGGTGCGAACAGATCGGAGATATTGTCGGGCAGGCACGTACCCAGTTAAATATCGCCAACATTTTCTATCAGGTAGGGATGATGAATGAGGCTGAAAAATATTTCGCCGAAAGCCTGAAGACACGTCGCCAGACCGATCACAGGCAGGGTGAAGCCCTGGTCCTTCACCATCTGGCGCACGTCAATTTGTACCGTGGCGAATATGACAGCGCGATCGAGCACTTGACGGAAGCTATGACGATCGGAGAGGATATCGG
>DASWIV010000022.1:0-5134 GCA_036397475.1 bacterium | reverse complement strand
CAGGTAATAACTGCCCGGCAGGATTATTGTCGAGCCGACATTTATTGTGCCGGAGCCGTCGAACAGGTCGACTTGTCCCAGCAGATTTTCACTGCTGTCATACAGCCCGATTGATGATCCATCCGCGTCACAGTAAAGAGTTACCGTCCCCGAAATTTTGTATCCAAGCGGAACTGTGATCAGGTAATAATCTTCACCATCGGTTGGATAGCACAGATTTGCAGTTACAGGAGTGACATGGTCCAGCGCTTCCGCTTCGGCGGGTGTGTTGTTTGTGTCTGCTGCGCAATCAGGATCGGGAATGTCAAGTGAGTAAACATTCCATGCCGACACCGGACTGTCCGGCGCGGCACCGAATCCCTGGTTGTAATCCGGCCCGCCCATCGAACCAACACGCACGAATATCGGAGTTTCACCCGAATGAGTCGGGACAGCGACCCCTGAAAGGTCCGCCGTGTAAACGGCTTTTGTCGCAGTCTCTTCCTTGAACGCGGCATTGACTCCACTTGCGAACAAATCGGGAGAGAAAATCCTGACAACTTCTACTTCGTCCTTGATCGCGCCTGCCATCTGGCCCTGCCAGTCGTGGGCGTTGACCTGCATCTGTAGCAAGCCTCCGCCGAGCCCCGATTCGGTGTCATAAAAAAGTGTATTGAAAGTATCCGATATAGCAATGTTGTAAGCCTCGGGCTGATTTGCCGATATGGGAAAATCGTCTGGAACCTCAACTGGAGGATTAACAGTGGGTGCGATCCAGCTTGCATCAACAGCGTAGCCGAAAACAATTTTCGGACCTGGATCCATTTCAAATTGAATTCTGTAGCGACGCGAATTACTCGCGCCCGCTGAAAAAATACCGCGTCCATCATCCGCATCGAGGGGCGCGTTCTGGACAGCCGACATTGTCGAATCAGGGAAAAGCGCATCGGCAAAATACTTGTACGGATTTATTGTCGCTGTCAGGACGCCTGCGGGTGCCGAGGCGAGAATGCCCTTGGTGTAACCGAACATTCCACCGGACGTGAATTCTGTCGGGTTCCACCAGCGGGTGTATCCATCGGCGTTTAGAAGCCGTGTTTCATTCAATCCGCTGAAGAGCAACGGTCCGACCACGTAACTTCCCGGCGCCATAAGAATGCCTTTTACATCGAATCCACTGAACTTCGAATTGGAGAGGGGATGCGAGAGGGTGATGTCAAAGACGAACAGCCCGTTTGGAGGATCTGCTTCGCCTGGAACCCCGGCCGCGCCGATTCCCATCGTGCTGTTCAGAATTCCAACCACATTTAAATGGAAATTTGTTTCCCTCAGCGGGATAACGTCGATCGACCCGTTCGAGGTATCCAATTCGATAAGGCTGTAACCCATGAATTGATGCCCGGATGACGACGAGTTATTTATCGCAGCAAGCGGAGGACCCGGATCGCTGGATGGGCTCACAGGCGACGAGATATCACCTGAGCAGCTTGTTAATATTGCAGCTATAATCAGCATAAGTAATCCACTGGATGCACCACGAAGTTTCATTTTCCTCTCCTTCGTAAATGACAAGAGGTCCAGGCGCATGGAAGCCTTCCGGCAATGACAGGATTGCCGCAGGCTGGAATTTCTGCACGGGAGCTTATGTCACCTAAATTAAATTTATACTATCTTAATATCCTGAGATCGGTCCTCCATTTTTGATTAATGTTTATAGTAATCGCGAATTTTTTTATGCCGGAAGTATCCGGATTGAAAAATTCGGCGGGAACAGGACAGCCTGCCAGGTGCGGAGTGGCAGGCTGCCCCGAATGTCAGTCACGCGCCATCCGCGCAGCTGATTCATGCGAAGATATGAACACGATTAGTGCCAGTCCCGAGGTTTGAACGAACGGCTTGCTGTAAATGCTTTGAAACAGGCTTGATTAGCGGGATTTTTCCGAAAATTTAAAATATTGGCAGGATCGGGGTTTAACTGCAGAACCAAGAAATCTCTCAGTTTGCAAGCCAATATGCCGGCGACTAAGAAACATCAGCTCACAATAATATTACTCATTCATCCCTGAATGCCCTCAGAATCGCGTCATGTCCGCCCACATACATCGTCCCGCCAGGTGCGATCGCGACTTCCGAACGGATAATATCTCCCGTCTCATATTTCCATATCTCGCTTCCATCAGTGGAATCCAGGCAGTATATGAAAAAGTCTCTCGACGGCACGTACAATCGTCCGTCAGGATCAAGCACCGGCGACGCTGTTACCTGGTTGCCTGTCGGGAATGTCCACTTGACCGACGCTTCCGTTCCCGTTTCAGGGGGAGTGAAAGCGTAGACGTTCCCGTCATTGCATCCAATATAAACGGTCCCGTCCGGACCAACTGTCGCTGATGTCTCGGAGCATCCTCCACCCATACTTCCTGTCCATAAAATCGTGTCCGTGAATGGGTCGCATGCCCATAGCGTGTCCTGGTAAAGTCCGGTTATATAAACGACATTATTTTCATCAACGGACGGGGGACATCCGAGATGGTCGGAACTGAAGTTGTGCTGCCAGAAAATTGTGTATGATCCCTGTCCGTTGTCCGTGACCCCGTACCCGTTACCCCCGGTTGTGCAGAGGTAAATACTTCCATCATTTCCAAGAGCGGGCGACGGAATGTAGGATCCTCCGGCGACGAATGACCATTTTTCAGTTCCGTCCGGATTGATTGCGAAAAATTTTCCCCCATTGTTACTGATATAAATTGTGCCATCATCGCCGACCGCGGCGCTGGTGTGATTAATGTTCTGCCCCATATCGAATTCCCACACGATATCGCCGTCGCACTCGATCGCGTGCAGGTACCCGGTCGCGCCGCCCCAGCTCCCGGCATAAATTCTGCCGTCCCCGGTGATCGTGGGGGAGCCTAGTACGAACAGTCCGAGTTTGAGATTCCACAGGATAGTGCCATCCGGGGTGACAGCGTAGAGATACCCATCGTTTGTGCCGACATAGATTGTGCCGTCCGATCCGATTGATGGACTGGGGGTCATCTCACTGCTAACGGGAACTTCCCAGAGAAGATTATTTGTCGCAGGACCATAGTTTGGGCTGATTCCGCTCCTGGCGTAATCGTACTTCTGTGTTTTCCAGATAGCAGGGGACTGGTCGAGTACGGATGAATCCTCATCTGAAATGTCAAACACAGACGGGTTATCGACATTGGAAATTCTGATCCTGAAGGTATCGGTGTTCAAATCAGGAGGAGCCCAGTGAAACGCGCCATCGCAGAGCGTCGAATCGACTATTGTATTGATATCGGAGACAAAACCGTCGGTCGAATACTCGATCTTCACATTATCGATTGCGCCTGTCCATTCCCAGGTGATAATTATGGGACAGTCGAACAGGAGAAATTCACGCTTGTCAGGATAGGTGATGGTAATGGACGAATCGCTAGGCACAATATCGGAAACAATTGTGAGTGTACGCATATATGCCGCGAGAGCAGCGTCGGAGGTGAATCCGGTCAGCGCCGGCTGGTAATCGCCATCCGAACTTTCTACCGTGACAAGCAGCAAATGAGGTCCCGGTGCTGCAGGATTTGCATTTATGTCCACATGCCAGGTCGAGTAAACATCGCCCGAACCTGGGACAATAGCCGCGGAATAAACTTCAGCAGGGAAAAGCATTGGAGATTCGATTTTTACTCCCTGGTCCATTACCTGATCTTCAATGGTTTCCGGACCGAGAATGCCCTGCCAGTCGTAGACGTTGATGTCGATACCCAGAATTCCGCCTGTGCTTCCCTGTCCGTTGCTGTAAAGGGTATTTTCGGTTTCGATGACCTCGATCAGAAAAGGCTCGGGTGAATTCGCGGTGATGGGGAAATCTTCCTGCACATTATTTACAGGCGGGGTGACAGGAACCCACGACGCGTCGACTGCGTAATTGAAATGAAACAGGGGTCCGCCAGACGCGTTATCGGGGAAATCGATAATGTAGTGCCTGGAATTCACAGCGCCAGCGCTGAATACGGCGCGGTTTTGTTCAGCGGGCAGATCTGGCGATACAAGTTTTATGATGTCATCCCATGGTCCCAGGGCGTCGGCGAATGCGCGGTATCCGTTGACAGTCAGGTTGAAGTTGGATCCATCGTACGGAAGTCCCAGTTTTCCATCGCGATATGAAAACATCGTTCCGTTATCGGCGAATTCATTCGGATTCCACCAGCGCGTGTATCCGTCGGCTAAATCGACATGTGGCTCGTCGAGATCAGCAATTACGATATCCGGGTCAGAGAGGACTTTTGCAGATCCATCGAAGATCACAATGCCCCTGACATCGAAGCCGGTGTACTGGTCCAGTCCGGGGAAAGGGTGCGTGAGGACAATGTCGCATGTGACAATGCTCCCGATCACAGACAGATTTTCCAGATTGATTTTTGATCCGGACTGTGGTTCCAGGAACAACAGGGCGTTTAAATGTGCATTTGTATACCGCAGCGGAATAATTTCAAATACGCCAGTTTCAGAATTGATAACAACATCCCAGTATCCCCACAGGTGCCTGTTCGACCGGGATGAGATCTGGTTCGCGCCCGACTGTAGATCGGGAGTAAGAGGCGAATCTATTATGCCCCTGCCCGAACAGCCGGCAAGATTAACAGCGATGAGAACCGAAATGATTGCGATAATTGATAGTTTCATGGGAAGCACCGGAACTGAACATTAATGGGTAAATGATATCATTTTTGAGGGGATTCGTCGGAAGTGGATTCTTTTTCTTTTACTTTACGCTTGTAATGAACAGCCATGACAGGCTGAGTAGGATGGTCCCTTACCAGTTTGAAACCGACCGATTCGTAGGTTGATTCTTTCCCGGTCCAGAGATCGCCCGCCGTGGGAAATGGGCGCCGCGTCGGGAACGATTCGATTTTTCGTACTCCCTGCTTATATAAATCCGCAACCACTGCCCGCAGCATATATGTCGCCCATTTTTTCTTGCGGTATTTCGGGATGATGAAAAAGCAGGTGATCGCCCACATTTCGGGGTCCGGCTCGAGCTCGAACTGTTCGACAAGTTTTTTCAGCCTGTCGCGTTTTCCGACCTGGCACCACCCGACCGGGACATCATTGACGTAGAGTAGATAACCGTCGAATTCACCCTTCGCGA
>DASWIV010000021.1:0-9618 GCA_036397475.1 bacterium | reverse complement strand
TAATTTGAAGGAGAGAACCGATGACACGAACGCTCCTCGTAACATCATTAGCGATTTTGTTCGCTATGGTTATCGGTTGTTCCGGGAATACAGGGAGCCCGGTTGTTCCGAATAATTCAAATAACATTGAAAACAATCCGAACGACCAGGTCGACCTGACCACTCCGGACCAGCCGTCCGCACAATATGAAATGACCGAAGGACATTCCCTTTTCGGTTATTATGAAATCTCAATTAATCCTGATACTTATGAAGTCGAATTCGTTCCGCTGAGAACAAGCGAAATGCATTTGAACCTCGTACCGATGCTGGAAGGCGCATCTATGAATATCGGGCTCGCGGGACCGCCATCAGTAAGTAACGGTGTCCTGACGGTCGATATCATAATGACGCATCCCTTTCCTGGAAAAGATAATTTCTCGGGGTTCGATGTAAAGGGTATATTCATAAGCAATGGGTCCGAAACAGGATTCTCAGATCCGGCAATCAAAATCGCCGGACCCCATGAAACAAGACTTATTAACGCCGACGGATTCACCCGATGGTGGAATCCCGCTGAATTTATGGGAAGCGGAATTCTTGGCTACCAGGATGGAAAACTCGGAAGCGTGATGGAACCATCGATGGCTGCAACGCTTAACGGCTACAAATTATTTGCCGACGGGCTTGGAGCAGTCGACAGTCTCGCGGACCTGGATCCCGCAACACGCGCGTTATTCAGGGCCGGCGAATCAAATACGCGATCTTACCAGATCTCTCTTGCGAGCGGCTTGAAATTCAACTATGCAGTCGATTGCAGCTGGGCTTCCCCGACTGTAAAGCCTCCGGTTAATCTTCCCGACGATTTTCCGATGGAAGCCAACCAGGCTGAACCGTGGAACATCCAGGTTGTCGAGGACAACAACACCCTATGGTTCGCTGATGACGAACACGGCGGAAATGTAAGCTACACCCTCACCGTCAAAGACTGGCAGGGTATGGATGGCAACGGGGTGCTCATGATCGAGTCTCCGGGACTCTTCAGCGATTCAGCACTTGGACCGGATGAAGTTTTGGATGGTGCCGGAATTTATCACTTCAATTTTATCCTTCCGGAACTCGCGTCCGCAGACGATCTGGACGTATTGATCTCGGTCGCTGTAAAAGACGGAAATTACGATCCCGGCCTGACAGGTGTCGATGCGGCGCTTAAGGGATATCACAGGCACATCACGGATGTTTCACCGACTAACCCAATCTTCAACCAGCCTCCAGTCGCTTTGATGGAAGCCACGACTACTACAGAAATTTACACGGGTTACTCGGTTAAATTTGATGCCAGCGCGAGCTATGATTCCGATGGCCTTATCACGGATTACCAGTGGGACTTCAACGGTGACGGAATCTATGGTGATACCTATGCTTCCGGCAACGATATAAGCCCGTCGAAGATCTACCAGAATCCGGGTACATACCTTGTCAAGCTCAAGGTCATTGACGACAAGTCCACATCGGCTACATCCGATCCAGTGACGGTTATTGTCACGCTTGAGACGAATGATCCTCCAGTGGCGATTGCCGAAGCCACATCCGAGACCAATATCCTGGAAGATAACACCATCAGCTTCGACGCATCTGCGTCATACGATGTCGACGGTGTTATCACGAATTACCAGTGGGATTTCAATGGTGACGGATTGTTCGGCGATCCTTATAATGGCGACCCAATGACCCCGACCGCCATGTTTGCCAATCCTGGCGTATTCATGGTCGACCTCAGAGTTGTCGACGATGAAGGCGGAGTGGACACACTCGATACAAAAATTGAAGTTAACATTGAAGACGTACCGAATGTAGGCCCGACCGCCTCGGCGGAAGCGACTACTTCGACGGATATAAACCTCTGCGGCCAGATCGATTTCGACGCCACCGCGAGTATGGACTCCGATGGCTCGATCGCAGAGTATTTATGGGATTTCAATGGCGACGGCACTTACGGCGATGCCTACACGGGCGACCCATCCATGCCGACAGCCATGTTCAATACGCCCGGATCATTCGATGTAATGATGAAGGTTGTCGACGATGAAGGCGCCGAAGATATGATCGACGCGCCTATCCCGGTCATGATAACAAATGACCTGCCGGTTGCCGGCGCAACATCCGATGTCACCGATATCTACGGCGGCGACAGTGTTACATTCGACGCAACTTCTTCATCGGATGCCAATTCGGCGTGTGGCGACAGTGTCGTTGATTACAGCTGGGATTTTGACGGCGACGGAGTATTCGAGGATAGCTACGATTCCGGGGACGACATCAACCCGGTCAAGATGTACTCATCAAATGGCACATTCGAGGTCAGCCTTAGAGTGACAGATAGTTTCGGCGGCGAGGATGATCTCGATACGCCGATTACCATCAATGTACAGAATCATCCACCGATCGGTTGTGTCGAGATTACTTCGGAAATGCCTTACATGTTCGAGACAGATATTGATTTCTCAGCCCAGTGTTCCGAGGATCCGGACGGATCTATCACGAACTACGAGTGGGATCTCAATGTGGATGGATCGTACGAAGAGACCGGAATGAACGTTCAGTATTATTTCGCGGACGCCGGTGTATATACGATGCAGCTCAGGTTAACCGATAATGAATCGGCGCAGAGCCTGCTTACAGATCCGTTCCAGTTCACGATTTTCGATGACACCAACATGCCACCGGAGATCACTTCGGTCAATCACTCACGAACGACCAGCCAGGTTAATAACAATGATGAGGCTGTTTCGTTGAGCGTGGATTTCACGGACCCGATTCCTCCAGGGGATACTCATACATTCCTGTGGACATGCGCAGATGGATCGTTTGACGATCCTACTTCCGCGACGCCAATATGGTATCCGGATGGTACAGGCGCGTACAAGACTCAGATCACGGTCAAGGTGACAGACGGTCTCGGTATGTTTGATGAGGGTACCTGCAACCAGTGGGTAACCACACTCGCGGTTGCAAATTCCAATCCGAACAGCACTGATGAAATGTTACTGTCTGCGACTCTGCAGACCATTTACGGGGTGGGACCGATCAATCCCACATCGTACTCAGCAACTAACTTCGGAGGAGACGGTAACGTGGTTTACCTGAACTTCTGGGCTACCTGGTGCGGACCGTGTGTCTCAGAGATGCCAACTCTCAAAAACATCTACCACACGTACAAGAGCTACGATTTTGTCCAGTTCTTCTGTGATGAAGATGGCAGCGAGGACGAGGCCTGGGTTACTAACTGGAACAGCAATAACGGTTACACCGAGGACGATTGTACAGCATGGGTTATTCAGTGTGGAACATACTACCAGCAGAACGCCCCGTGGGCGGGTGCGGGATTCTACATTCCGCTCCATGTTCTGGCTGACCGCGATGGTCAGGTACGCTGGTCGCAGTTCGGAAGCCTGAGTAGCGAGGCACTTCTTACAAACAAGATCGATGAGCTGATCTGAGGTTCTTTTAATAGAATTAACAAGCGCTCCGGGAAAGTCGGGGCGCTTTTAATTTTTAAGAATTTTTCCCGGCAAATGCATTCCCGTGAGTTCGCTATTCATGACAGAGTCCGGTACTTTGAAAGCTATGAGGACTTCGCGGGAGTCTGGGAATAAGGTAATGCTTTCAAGCCACTTTTGCAGATAGAGTTTACGTTCCTCAAGAGTAGCTTTTTTGAGCGTGTTATCTAAGTCGGAGCGGTGTGCCATCGCTGTCTTAGAGTCTACGTGCGGAGGTTTCGATTGGACGGTTAATGTACGAGAGAGTTTGGATTTTTCGGATCGTAGTTCAGCAAGTCGGGAATTCGCCCACTGAATATCGTCCAAACCAGACTCTACGCTTATCCTGATATGGTCGATCTTTTTGTCTATCTCGTTGACTTCCTTTTCTGCGTTAGGATTGTGTCCGGAGTTTTCTTTCCAGATTTTCTTCAATGCGGCATTTACTTTTCGAGTGAAGCCGTCCGGATCGGCGAACTTTCCTAGGATCGATTTCACACCGTCGATAACTTCCGATTCGAGTAGCAGCTGCGGAATGTAGACACCTTTCCCGCAGCCTTTACCCTTGCGGTACGGTTCACTTCCGCAAACATAATATGCGCCGGACCCATTCTTGTGACCCATCAGATTTCTTCCGCATCGTGAACAAATTGCAATTCCACCGGACAACAGAAAATCAGATTTGCTGGCTCTGCCGAATCCAGGATATTTTTTGCGACGCTCGGCACGTAGCTCGATAATTTTCAGCGCTTCCTCTTCGCTGATGATCGCGGGGTGAGCGTCCGGTTCGACTTCCCACTCGCTGATGGGTTTGAGTCTGGTACCGGGACCGCGAACATTCCAGACACCGTAGCCAGCGTACTTCATGAGATTGAAATCGTAGAGTAGATCTTTCCAGCTTGTTAAGTTCCAGTATTTGTCCTTGCGTCCGTGGATTCCTGTTTCGTTGCAATAGTCACGCAGGGATTCGCAAGTCGCGCCATTCATGGCTTTCAGCAAACATTCGCGTACCCATTCGTGCAGTGGTCGACCGTTGACGATAGTGTCATCAAGTTCCCAAATAGCTTTGAATGCAGGTATTCCACCTTTTCCTAATCCGGTTTGCACATGGACAGTTTTGAAACCCCAAGTTGGTCTTGCGCCGTTCTTGTAGCAGCGCCCGGTTTGAGGATCACGCTTGTGAATATTAGCTTTAGAGCCTTTAATCGTGTGAAATGCAATCGCGCGACTGTACGCTTCGTTTTTGGCAAATGTAATCGCTTCCAGATAGACACCGGCTTCAGTGTTCGAATCGAATTGGTGGTCGTTTACGGAAAGTACTTTCACGCCTGAAGTTTCCAACTCTCTGAAGATGCGTCTGCCCTCTACACTGTCGCGCGAAAATCGGGAAAGGTCGTGGACAATAATCGCACCGATGTTGGGATTTCCTTTCGCAAGTTCGACCATGCGATTGAATTCGACACGCTTTTCAGAATGCGAAAACGCGCTTGCAGCTTCATGGAATTCTTTGATGATTTCGTAGCCGCGACTATCAGCGTATTCACGGATTTCCTTCAGCTGCTGTGGAATTGAATTGTCCTTTTCGGCTTGCGCTTCGGTAGACACCCGTGCCCAGGCGTAGGCTTTTTTGGGTAGACCATCTGTAGCCACGGCTATTGATTGCGATCTGTCGATGAGTTTTTCGATAAGTGTCATGTGGAGACCTTCCTAAGTAACATAAATATGCTGGATGCAAAATCACCGTAGCCATTTTATCTATTTCGGGAGCGTCGCGTAATGACGACTGGTAGTACCGAGTTATGCCGGTATAGTCCTGGTTATACTTCTTTACGCGGACTCGATTTTCGCAATCCCTCGAATGTACGGAACACGGTTTCGACAGTGTTCACATACCGTTGCGAACTTCGGTAGGTCAAGTCGTGACAATGTCGACAGCCGAAATATTCCTCTCCTGGCTGGAGATATAATTTTTCAATTCGACGTCCACACTTTTCGCCATTCTTGATTAGCGGACAGGCAAACCACCATCGGACATTCCCAAAGTAAGCGGGTGTGGTGATCAGAGGTACCATCAACTCGATTTCGGATTTTTCGTTGAGAGACGGTGGGACGTATCGGAAAGTTACCGACGCGTTCTCAACCGATGGTATCGACAATTCGAATTCCACTTCGAATGGTACTTTGTCTGCCATGTACGGCACGATATGCTTTTGGTAGCCGGTCGATTTTTCGAAGTCGAAAGCACCGTACTGTTTAAAGTCCGGAATGCTGATTGTGTAGCACTGCCCGACCGCGAATTTTCGCGTGTAGGGCTTTGGGTCCTTTCCTTTGTGATTTTTCATGTGAATGTCTCCTATGTATGTGTAAAACCTTATTCTGTAAACAATCTTGCTGACGCTGTTTTCTTTTGTCGGAGTCCGGAGTCCTAATTTGTATTAAATAAACGAACAAAATATTTTCAAAAAGCTAAAAACAACTCCGGACTCCGGTATTTAGCTCTGTATCCCTTTACTGATGCGGTTCTGCAGCAACCGGAGTCTTCCGGAGTCCTTCTACCGACTCAGGCTCTTTGAAAAGCTGTAAATGTTCTGATTATCGGTGCCTATCTCAACTTTCATCCCGAATTGCGCTTCAAGTTTCGATTTCAGCTGACTTAGTCGACTTGCAAGCGCAAAACTACTCTTGTGTTGCCATACGATTTCGCGACTTCGAGCGATTCTTTTCAACTCTTCGTTTAACTCCCCTGCTGTAACTTGCGATTCTGGATTCTCTTTGATCCAAATTGGAATGATGTCGAAGAGATTTTCATTCTCGGACGCGAACTCGACCTGCATCGACTGCTGTTTTTTCCAAAGCGCATCGACGTCAACCCCGCACTTGAGTCCCTCATTCACAACCCAGGTAAATCGTGCGAAACCCTGCAAGCGGACTCCGCGAATTCGCTTGTCTTTCCAGCTCGGGTCCGAAAGAACTTTGAGAATACTTTGAAGTTTCTTAATGATTTCAGCCCACAGCTCTATTCGATGCGACACCGCATCACTAAGTACATCGTCGTCGAAATCTTTGTTTTTTATTTCACTGAGCCGGATTGTTTTTAGAATGACTAACCTGTCCGCTACATCATCGCGCCTGAAACACGGTGTCCGGCTTGTGGTGGCGACCATTGCGATTATCGGATAATCTGCGAACCGATTAGTTTTGAAGAGTATTCGTCTTGGAATTTTCCCGCCCGATGCAATGATCGCGAGTTTATTGGTTAACCATTTGACATATTCGTCTGTGTTGTCCAGGCAAACGAACGGTCGCGAAGTCACCATGGCATCGAAATCTTTCTGGTCGTTTCCGACATCGCATACATCCCAATCGTCTCCATAGAGCGTATTTCCAATGAGTCTTACTGCCGTGGTCTTTCCGCTGCCTTTCTCGCCGATGAATGCGAAAATCGGGTTGGTGTCGAACAGGTCTTTTAGGAAAAGTGAGAATATCTGGCACAGAAATAGAAATTTCGATTCTTCGGAATTGAGGTCGGTCGTTTGAAATGGAATTTTGTCGAGCATCAGAGGTCCTAAGAGGTCGACCGGTTTTTTCAAGTAGTCCTTAACTTGTTCTGGACATGCCGTTGACTCGGTGAGGAATAGCACCCCGTCGGTACCGTTCGTGACTTCAGATATGGTTTCCGGTGTGACCTTAAGTACCCGATTGTTATCCATTGCGATGAATAAAACCGGACTGCCGTCCTCTGTAAACCACAAATGGGCAAAGTGTCTGACTACAGTGTCGGCGCCGCATTCTAGGCTATGCTGGTAGATCGCTTCGACTATGTATTTGAATATTTTTTCAGTTGCGTTGAGTCCGTACTTATTGAGAAAACGACTTAGAGGTATGCCGTCACCTTCGATGGACATCAGCTCCCCGGTTTCGATGAAAAGGTAATAAGCAGTTTCAGCGTCTCTGAAAAACACACCACGATTTGCCATGTCACTGATAATTTTCGTTGCAGCTAGTTGATCGCGTTCGAACTGGGGCATTTTCGCCTGATTTAAGGCAACTCCGAACAGCTCAGGATTGTATCCGGCGCGAACAATATTTATTTGCGCTCTTACTTCTTCGATTCTTTGTAGCGGCTTATGCGTTTTCGTCATTTCTTTTCCTCTATTGATTCGCTGTCGTGTACCTTTTCAATTTTTGTACCTTGCCAGATATACTATTCAGCTATTAATGGTTGTCCAAACGGCTGTAACATAGGTTCAAACGGCTACTGGATTTCGGTCGAAGTCTCGGTCGAGTTGTTTACGAAGCATCATGTACGTTTTTTCGGTGATATTGAGGAGATCGTCGATTGACTGGTAGTCGGAAAGGCGTACCGTTTCATCGAATGCTCGCTTGAACGCGTTGGACAGTGTTGAGTGGTAGGTGTAATCTACAAATTTCCAGCCATCGGGAAAGCTGGAGCTATCTTTTGCTTTTGTACGCCTCGCGACAATCCAGTTTAATCTGTCGCTCTTAAAGTAGTAGTGTGTGTCTGCAATCTGAATCCACTTTTGGGACATTTTATTCTTCCTCCGCAGCTTCGTTTTCGGATTTCCCAAACCATTCTGGGTGCTCGGCGGCTATGGCACGAGCGACGAACTCGGCGAGCATTTGCTCAGCGGATTCGAGCTCGGCTTCGGACATTCGCGTATCGGATGTCTGAGTTGAAAAATGGATTTTTGTAGTACGACGGTTCATAAGATAACAGTGCTTTTACACTCTAATTATCCTATGAAAGTGCGTTTCAAACCGTCGATTGAGCGTCGACTTGCGTCGACAGAAGCGTCGATTTTGTGTGAATTTCCTAATTATTTAGAAATTCAGGGACGAAATACTCCGTATCCGTCATGATTATGTTTTTTGAACCACTTGCGAGCAAGTGTAGGCAGCAAGTCCAGGAGTGCCTTATATGTTTGTCTGAGTCTGCGGTTGATGACGTGACTGGGGGGCGTATCTTTGTAGAGGCGGGCAAAGATGATCTCTCTATTAATATATCGGTTTGGCTCTTCCCAAAGTACAATCAAGAATTCCTGGCATGATTTTTTCAATGGGACCGTCTCTTTGCCGAACATAAAGTTTTGAGCGGAGTAATCAAAACTCCATGGAGCGACGAGGTTCGATAGCCAGGAATCGGCACTCTCAGCAATAGCCCATCTTGGTGTACCGTCTGCCGCAAGAAACCGTGCCAGATCCACCAATGAAACCCCGTCAGATGATAGCCCTTCCGACTCAAGTCTTGACAGAACAATTGGTTGAATACTAACGACGATGGCAGATTGAGCGTTAAGTTCGTTCAGGGTATCTTTACTTTGGCTAATTCCGTTCCCAATTAATTGATACAGGATTACTACAGCAGTGCTTTCTTCTCTCCATCCTATTAGGTGTCCATATTCGCCGACCTCTCGAAATTCCGGCGTAATTTCCCAAAGATTCGCCACATACCGTGCCAAGGCATTTTGCCAAACGGGATATTCTTCAACCGCAGTTAAGGGTATTTCAAAGGTTCCACCATACTCAGGATCGGATGGAAGCACTTTGCAGAGATTGGTTCCGTCAATCTTGACGAGTCTCGCTTCTCCTTCAAGTCCGAAATCCGGCAGGAATACTTCAATAGGTATTCTGGGTGGGGACACTACCCCCTCTGCAATCAATGCGTCCCAGAGATTGCTCGGTATCGAACTTTTCTCGGAGTATGCAAGTGTTCCTTCGCCGACTCTGCAACACCTCAGCCAAAGCAATTTAAGAATATCGCTATTCATTAATTACTTTCCATCGACGAAGATGGTCCTCAATAATCTCATACCTTGGATCACCAGCGGACATAGCGCATCCTTTACTCTTGAGGTCCAGATTTAGAATGCGACGACGCCCTTCATAGAAGTATGCTTTCAGGCCGACACTTAAAACCTGGCATCCATCCCAGGAATTATGAGCACCCAGAACATCGTACACGTCTCGTCCAGATCTGCTCGCAGCTTTTGCGGGAATTCTTGCTTCAATTATTCCACTCTGGATGAATGGAGAGGTGATCGCTAGTGATGTAACTACTATTTTTTCTAATTGTGAATCT
>DASWIV010000020.1:0-28944 GCA_036397475.1 bacterium | reverse complement strand
TGACATGGAGTTGGAAGTTGCTCAGACAGGTGGGCAGCCAGACCCTGCGGCGATTGTTGCGTGGTCATTGGCATTTCTGTTAACCGACGATGCAAAATATTTGGATGCTGTGAAGATGAGTCTTCCACAATTAACCCAGTTCCAGAAATTAGTCAGGTATCCTGAGGGTGCGAATATCTCATTTCTGCAGCAGGCGTATATTCTGGGAGCTGTATATGATCTTCTCTACGATAAATTTTCAGATGAAGATCGCACTATGATAGAGACTGCATTGCGTGACACTGTCTTTCACACGCTTGCGTACAAGGTCACCGAATACGACACCGATATAAATTTCTGGGCGATGGATGAAGACACGAATTACTACGTCACTTTCCACTCAACCGCTGGAATGGTAGCAATCTTACTGATGGACATTGTCCCTGAAGCAAAGTCGCTTGCGGAGCATAGCGCGGAGAGAATATATCGGTCGATGGACGCCTTTGATGCCGAGAACGGATGGCGTGAAGGGCTTACGTACCTGGATTTCTGCTGGGGACAATCAGCGTGTTATTTTCTGTTAGCGCTTGAGAGAAACACATCATTGGAACCGTATGAGCATCCGTGGTTTGAAGACAGTATAAAATGGGCACTATGGGGATCGCTTCCGGATGGACAACAGATCGCGTGCTTTGGAGATAATGAGCCAGAGAATTATTCGGTAGGTAGTTACATGGAAAGAGTAAACGCCTTAACGGATTTCTCCAGTTATCTTAGTTCGGATACATACAAATACGTGAACAAATTAAAGTCTCCACCTGAAATGGTGAGCGATATTCCATTTTTCAAAGCAGCGGTATATGGAAGAAAAGGAACGGTTGTAGGATTAGATTCCCCATCGTCCGACTTCTTTGAATCGCAATATATAGAAGGTCTTGAGTGGGGATTTATAATGCCGGAGCCATGGTGGCAAATAATCGAACCATCCAATGGCGACTATCCTATTGAAGATCTCTTCTATCTCGCGCTTAAATCGGGTGTCGCGGGATATGACCACAATCATCTCGACCAGGGTTCGTTCATTCTTGCCGCGTACTCTGAGGTTCTGATTTCTGACCCAGGTCGCGGCGGACCGGATGTCATCAGGCGGGACCCGTACGTGAACTGTCTCTATGAAGCGGGTCTGGGGCACAACACATTGATCGTCGGCGATGGGTGCTACGAAGACCTTGAACTGTTCCCCGACAATCCGAAATATTTCGCCGAACCCGGAAAAATCACCTCCTATAAAGACGAAGAACACTTCGTCCAGTTCACGACAAATAATTCCGGACTTTACCCAACAGAGCCATTAACAGATTACAGGAGAAGTTTCATTTACCTGAAGCCGGGAGAGGTTGACTACGCAGAAAACGGTGTACTGATAATTGCCGACAATGTCGCATTTTCCGAGCCGGCCGAGCATTCACTGCTATTCCATTGCCCGGGGACTGTGGATATGGTTGAGGCGGGCAGGGCGGTAATGATGAATAATGGAGCGCGGCTGGATTATACGGGTGCCAGCGATATTGAAAGTATAGACAGGATCGAGCGCCAGGAATCGGATATCCACGAAAGGGATTCAACGTGTTTTTTCAGGACGACATTCGCGCCGGTTGAATCAAGCCAGTGGATACATGTGCTCGTTCCGGCAAGAGCGGACGACCAAAATATTTCATTCGCGGAAATTTCATTAGGAGAATTAAGCGCAAGGATAGAGATAAACGGCACTTCCGTTACTTTAATGAACGATGATGAACTTGGCTGGATTATTTATAATTACTGATTTTCGACAATCAGTCCATAGGTTGTTGAGCCACCAGGTGCAGGTGAGTACACGTCCAGGAAAACTATCCCGACGAATGCCGGAAGAATAATTTCTTCGTAGCTGCTGTCCGCGTGGTTGACGGTCGTTGAGCTGTCTATCAGGCTGGTCAGGTTTTCATCCGAATAGACCGCGATGTCGAGATTTTCACCCCATGTGTAAATGTCGAGATATATTCTTAGTGGAGAGTCTTCAGTGTTGTTGATCACGTAGTAATCGTGATCGTCGAAAAACGGATTGTCCGTTTCGACATCGTGGATTGAATCGTAAATCTCCTCCCCAATCGGAAGAGCGTCGACCCAGTAAATCGCTTCGTTGTCGACAAACGGTCCGGTCATTTTGATGAAACCATTGTCATCTTCGTAGTCTGACCACCTGTCAGACCCATACACAGCTCTCAGCGCGTTGACTCGTCCCCACGCGGTCTGGATATCGAACCCGAGAACATTGAGATCGTCGGCTGTATCCTCGATTCTATCCCAGTACCAGTTACCATCGTGGCCGGGATGCGACGAAACCATTAATGCCATTACGCCAGCGGATGTCGGGCAGGCGCACGACGTTCCGTTGAACCATGGATGTCCGATTCCCCAGTACTGCGAATCCCCGGAACCGAAAGTCGAGTACGTCCGCTCGCCGAATCCCATTATGTTGAGAAACGATCCGTAGGTTGATCCCCATCCATAACCAGCCCATCCCGCATGTATTCTATCCTCGTCGACAGGAGTACCCGTGCGTGAGAACGGGACTGTCGCGCCGACACAGATGACTTCGGGGTACATGGCAGGCGGGTATGGAACCTGATTGTTATAGTTTCCGGCTGACGCCATCATGATCGGGCCGTTGCCATTGTCCCACGTATCTGTCGCGGCGATTTCAAGCGCCACTGTTGGATAGAGGACAATAAAGGACATCGAGATAATGTCCGCACCATTGGTTTTTGCGTAATCCCATGCTTCAACGACAGTTGCGACACATGTAGGGCCATCGTTCATGTCGGCACGGATGACCATGATTTTTACACCAGGCGCGATGCCGCTGATTCCCTTGCTGTTATCCTGCTCTCCCGCTATTACACCGGCGCATCCGGTCCCGTGGTAATAATTGGATCCGTCATTATCAAATGGAAAATTGTTGTGTTCAAATGTATTCCACCCTCGCCAGTCGTCAATGTAGCCGTTGTCGTCATCGTCGATATTGTTCCCGTCAATTTCGTCTTCATTGATCCAGTACTGGTTGGTCAGATCCTCGTGGGAAAATCGCACACCAGTGTCTATCACAGCAACAATCACATTCGGATCGCCTTTAGTATCGTTCCAGACTATATCCGCCGCAAGTTTCGAAGGTCCCCACTGCTCGTACATTGTGTCGCGTGGATCGTCGCCCTGATCGGTGTCGCTTTCCCAGAGCGGATCGTTGGGTACATAGGGCGCTTCAGTGAAATATCCGTAGTAATTCGGTTCCGCGACCCGCACATGAGAGTCCATCGACAATCGCGATGCCATTTCCTCAACGGAAGAGCCGTCCAGGATTTCGATGACGTGGAGGACTCCCCAGTCGCAGGGGATTGACCGCCAGATGGAGACTGGCCAGTCGTCAAAGAAACTTCCGCCAAGTTCAGCTTCAGCGTCATCGTAGAGGATGACATTTACCTGTCCGGGAACATAGGCGGGCTTGTCATCCACAGTCCGCACTCCTCCCGAATAATCCATTGACTGGACAAGCATTGGATTTTCATCGGGATATATGTAATTCAGGTTACCAGGATGGTCTGGTTCGAGAGCGTTTTGAACCGAACTTTCGGAGCATGAAATTAGGATTAAAAGAATTGTCGCCAGAAAGAGCACTACCGGAAACGGGAGGTGGAAGATATTGTTATTATTCATGGCTTCATCCAGGCAGGGACAGATTATTTAAATTATACAAAATATTTGGGAATATGAGAAACAGGAGTCAGGGATATATAATTCGGGCTGGAGTAATATCTTGGTAATTTTATCTACAGTTATCCTGATTCTTGCCGTTATTTACTGGTTGATCTACACAGTCTTGACATCGCTTACCATAATAAGGGTGGGGGAATTGACCGGTGAATACGTCTCGGACGACATCAATTATCCGAAAGTATCCGTTATTGTTGCGGCGTCGAATGAGGAGAATGGACTTGAGGCTGCTACGGAGTCGAAGCTGAATTCCGATTACCCGGATTTTGAAATTATTATTGTTGATGACCGGTCTTCAGATTCCACCCCCGAAATAATTGAGCGATTAAAGAAGAGGAATCCGAATCTGAAGAATGTGAGGATTGATGAATTACCCGATGGCTGGATGGGAAAGCAGAATGCGTTGAATGAAGGCGTAAAGCATGCCAATGGTGAATTATTACTTTTCACAGACGCCGATGTCTTTTACTCGCCGGACGCAGTGAAGGCGGCGGTCGCGCATCTGGAGAGTAACGGCCTCGATCAGCTTGGAGTGGCAGCGTCGTTATGGGGCGACAATTTTCTGCTAAACGCCATGTTCAACCTGTTCGTCAGGACATACATGGTGTCAGGCAGGTTATGGGCTGTCGGGTGGACAAAATTCCGCCCGTTCACTGGAATAGGCGGATTCAATCTGGTCAGGAGATCGGCGTTTGAAAGGACAGAGGGATTCGACTGGCTGAAGATGGATCTTGCAGACGATGTCGCGCTCGGGATAATGATCGCGAAACATGGAGGTAAATGCGGCGTGCTTGGCGCGGGCGATTACATGACCGTGAACTGGTACGGATCGCTCAGAGAAATGATTAACGGGCTAGAGAGGGGATCGTACGCGACCCACGGAGGATATTCCGTCATTACCGGATTTTTATCGGCCGCGATATTTTTTGTTGTTGAACTTGCTCCGGTTTTACTTATGGCAATTGGACCGACACCCGAATTCAGGATGGCAGGGATGCTTCTTCTAATCATGGCTATATCGGTAAATGTAGCGATGTCGAAATGGGGACATGGGAGCATATGGGTTGGGCTGGTGTATCCGGTCTGTGTCGCGATTATGGCTTATATTCTTGTAAGGGGTGCGTGGGTTGGATATCGACGGGGCGGAATAATCTGGCGGGATACTTTTTATTCAAAAGAGGAATTGAAAAAAGGACAGCGAATCCGGATTCCGTAGGATTACAGATTTATCGCGATGAGGGAAATGATCGTCAGGATAATTCCTGCAACTCCCGCTCTTCCAATCTCTTCTGCGAAAATGAACCGAGCGATCAGGATGATCAACATTACTGTGGCTGCGGCGACAGTCGGAAATACAACTATGGATGGCAGCTCATTCAGTGCTGCGATCAGGCAGTAACTGGAAAACAGGTTCGGCACACCGAGTGCTATTCCACAAACTGAATCCTTTAAATTCGGCACTATTTTTCCTGTAAGCATTGAAACCGCAATCGAGATCGCGGCGATGAAAAAAAGTACAGCGAAAAATGCCGGTTTCTGAGACTGGATGCCGGTTTCATCGAAAATTTTCATGGAGAGGTCGGCAAGTCCAAAGCAGAACAGTAGCAGGATCGATTCGATAATCAGGATTGCCGCTGGTGATTTGAGAATGCCTGATTTCAGATCGCCTCCGCGAAGCCCGATCGACATCAGCACTGCCGCGACAAGTGCTCCCGCAGTTCCGATTACCTGTACAAATGTGGTGATTTCATCCCAGTAAAAAATCGCGGCAAATATGGGAACGATCGCGCTTAGACGCATCAATATAGAGGGAAGAGCGATCCCTCGCCGTTTAACGGAAAGTGAAAAGAGGAAAAAATTAAGGGCAAAAATTACTCCCGCGATAAGTGCGAGAGTCCATGAATTTTTAGTGAGATAAAATCCTGTTCCCGTACGGGTCCAGAGTACGAAGCTGATTCCCGATGCGGTAATGTAGTTAAAGAGCAGCATCGTCAGGCGCTCTTTGACTCGGCCCTCGGATAATTTAAGGATAACGCCGATCGATGTTGTGGATAGAACTGTAAGCGCGAGCCATAGCATTAAGGAGAGATTTTACTCTATCCCCGCACCCCATGTCCCGTCGAAGAATCGATTGCCAAGTGGATTACGTGATCGTTCCGCAAGCTCGCGCTCCCTGTTTTCTTCGGGAACATCGTCGATACTGTTCACAGGCACTCCGATAGCGATCATAGCCATTGGAGTGTAATTTTCAGGAACATTAAATTTTTCGATTACCATGTCCTTATCGAACCCAGCCATTTGGTGAGCCATTAAGCCGAGTGAAACCGCCTGGAGGCAGATACTCATCGATGCGGCGCCCGAATCATATTCCCCCCATCGATTAGGTTTGTCATTGTGGGTGAAGCGGTGTGATGCAATGGCACACATTAGTACGCTGGAATTAACGACCCACTTTTTATTATTTTCACTGACGCATTCAAATCCTTTTTTGTACGATTCCGCATCGTCATTTTTGTCCCATACAAGATAGCGCCACGGCTGGTCGTTCCAGCATGACGGAGCCCACCTGGCGGCTTCCAGAATGGAAAGAAGCTGATCACGGGTTACGTGTTTGTCCGGATCAAATGCACGTCCGGACCATCGACGTGCGAGTAAATCGTCGACAGGTCTTGAAGTTATGGCTCTTTTTTCGATCATAAGAATAGTGATTTCCTTTTAATTATTAAGAGGAGATTAGCATTTTTAATATTACTTATGGATAAAGGATGGTTACAAAATTAATTGAAAATATTTAAGTTCAGTCAATCCTGGGTGGCGCCTGCAAAATCCGCCATTCAAATCTGGCAATTTAATCCAATCGTCAATGGCGGATTTATGCAGGTGCAGTGACATTTATCCGTTGGAAGGATACCCATGCACCCACATAAATTCGCAGGAGTGAATTTTGTGAGCGCCACAAGAACATAAAAAAAGGACACACCTTGAAGCGCGTCCTGGAATTTCCTGACTTGAAAACTTACTTCTTAGGCTTGTCGCCTTCTGATTCCCATTTCTGGGCATCGTACATATTCTTGCGGATCTGCGGAATCTCCTTCAGTAGAGTTTCCATGTCTACACCTGTGAGCGATTCAATTACGGGAGGAAGCTGCGCAACGATATCAGTTACATCCTTCGTTATCTTGCTCGCACCCGCTCCGCCTGCCTCTCCATTGCCGCCACCACCGGAATTGATAATGACGATCCTGTCGGTCTTGGCTAGAGGCGACGCAACCGCGCTTGCGATTTCCGGTAATTTATCGATAAGCATCTGGAATATGGCGGCTTCGTTGTACTGGCGCCACGCCTGTGCTTTCCGCTCCATGGCTTCCGCTTCCGCGAAACCCTGAGCCCTGATGACATCCGCCTGCGCGATACCGCGTGCCCTGTTAGCTTCCGCCTCTGATTCACCGGTCTTCTGGATAACATCCGCTTCGGCGAAACCCTTCAATTTTACAGCCGCGGCGAAACCATCGGCTTCAGTCTGCAGCTTGTACTTCTCGGCGTCGGCGATCGTGGTAACACGGTACTTTTCAGCCTCGGCAGGCTTCTCGATCGTAGCGGTCAGCTCTCTCTGACGCCTCTGAATTTCCTTCTCCTGGACCTCAATACGCTTGTTACGCTCGACAACTTCGACCTCGATTTCCTGCTGTTTAACAGCCTGAGCGGTTTCGTATTTCTGCAGGTCGTAGGCAAGATCGGCCTTCGCCTTTTCCTTGTTAACCGCGGCGGTATACTCGGCTACCTTGATCTGGTAGTCCCGCTCCGCCTGGGCGATACCGGTGTCGGCCTGGAATTTCGCTTCCTGCCCTTCCTGGTACGCCTGCGCGGATTTGATGGTCGAGTCCCTGTCCGCTTCGGCCTGGCCGATAACAGCGTCCCTCTTAACCTGCGCGGTACGCGGTTTACCGAGAGCATCGAGGTATCCCTGGTTGTCGCGAATATCTCTAATCGTGAATGAGATGATCGTCAGGCCCATGTTTGCGAGGTCGGACGACGCGACTTCCTGGACCTTCGCCGCGAAAGCGTCGCGGTTTGCGTAGGTTTCCTCAACCGTCAACGTACCGAGAATTGCCCTCAAGTGGCCCTCGACCGTCTGCAGGGCTATGTTCCGTATCTGATCGGTTCCCATCGACAGGAACTGCTCCGCGGCAGTCGCGATCGATATATCATCGCCCTTGATCTTAATCTGGGCGATACCGTCGACAATGATCGGAACACCCTTAGCCGTGTAAACTTCCGGCGTACGGACGTCCAGGGTCATTATTTCAAGGGACAGGCGGTCGACCCGCTCGATGAAAGGCCAGACGAATGTACGTCCACCTTTCAGCATCCTGAAACCGACGTCGAATACCGATCCATCATCGCGCTTTATCTTTCGGCGACGCCCTGAAATTACAAGAACCTCGTTCGGACCCGCCTTTTGAATTCTGTTCAGTACAAATACTGCGAGAATGAACAGTATCAGTAAAATGCCGACAACTATTAAAGCGATCATTCCTTGATCCATGTCCGCCTCCTGGAATTAATCCAATTGTTTTTTTATGATAAATGAATGCATTAGTTGCTCTTTTGAGTACGCTCATCGAGAGTATCAACGCCTGGCATATCAGCCTCTTCAGGCTCGATCTCCTTGACCAGGCAGGTGCTTCCAACAATTCTCCAGACCTTAACACTTCTGCCTTTCTTTATGCTGCGCCCGTCTATTGATCGGGCGGGAGATGCGTACCTGCTGCCCCTGGAGACATAGGCGATCTCACCGGTGCCATCCTCAACAATCGGAGTGATGATCTCGCCGGATACACCCACAACTTCACTGAATCTGGATTCCGAAGATATATTTGTCTGGTTGATCTTGTACATCAGGTAATACAGGCTGAATGCGACCAGGAATCCGACAGGAAGAGCTATCAATACTGTACCGACTGTCGGCAGGTGCATGTAATAGCCTATTAACCCGCCGCCGCCGAATCCGCCAATGAACGAGGCTATTGTTAATGGTGACACAGGATTAAGCGCTATTTCACCATGTCCGTGGAACGAATCAGCGCTGGAATCGCCAAATCCCACATCATGGTCGACGCCGCCTCCGACATCTACATCGTGGCTGAAGTCAATGTCGTGACCGCCCCCGAAAGCTTCGCTTACGCCGGACAATAACGCGCTAACCACAGCGAATCCCAGACCAACAAGGAAAAGGATCCAGTAAATAGATATGAGAATTGTCATGACTAGCCTCCGTCCGGCATTAAATCCGGTGGAAATTCATCGATCCTGCAAATATGAAAGAATTAAATCCTATTAATCCTGAAAACCGACGCCATTATAGCACCATGTCTTCGATTCAGAAACTTGACTTGTGAAAAGTTGGAAAGTTTCAGGGATTTAATGCATTAGGGCGGTAAAAATGGGGGAAATAAAACAGGCAACGCTGATCTGGAAGGGGCTGTTGAAAAAGTCGGAGGGGGGAATCCGGGTGCCGCCGACAAACGTCCAGCAACCAGGTGACGATGGAGTGAGAAGGCAGGATTGTCGGCGATAGTGCATGAATAGTGAGATTACGCCGACAACCCGGTGTTCCATCATTGATAGCAGGCTCTTGGTCCCCCGAGTTTGTCGGCGGTATCCATCCATATTAGAATAATTCAGACTTTTGCTACAGACTCCAGGCAGCCGGCGCTACGATGATACGCTTGCCGTTTCCTGCGGATATGTCGAAATGATGCGAATCCCGAAATCAAGGAGTTTCAGCCCGAAGCCTTTCAGGTCCTCGTACGTTTCCTGCCGGACGTACTCATATATTTTCTCCCAGCTTGAATTTATCTCATCGAAAGTCATGGATTTCAGCATAAGCCTCAGTACCGATTCTATCTTCTGCTTTGCGAGCATTGCTATCTCATCACTCGACTTGGACAGCAGGCTGCTGCCGGCATACACTATCCATTCGTCCTCATTTGGAATACGCACAATCGCCGAGCCTTCAAATTTAATTTTGGAATTATCTTTGATCGCGATATCTTCATAGCGTAACTGGATAGGCATCGGTTCCAGGGATAATCTATCCACCCTCTCGATGAACGGCCAGATGAATGTCCGCCCCCCTTTCAACATCCTGAATCCAACCTCGGCAAATTTGCCATCCTGAAGTCTAATCCTTCGCCTGCGTCCGGAAATAACAAGCACTTCATGAGGTCCCGCGTTAATAATACGATTCAGGACCCAGACCATCTCTACAAATGCAAAGATGAGGACAAATAAAGTAACAATAACGACTGAACCTGATCCCATTCTGTACTCTCCCTGAATAATATTGAATCCGCAATTATATCAGTAATGGCATAAAATTCTCTTTATAACTTCAATCGCCCTCCCTAAATATGTATGATTCACCCGTTGAAAGGCAGAATCGACATATTCCATATCCTGCTGCTTTTAATCCCATGCGCGATGTTCTTCCCGGAACTGATCGGCTACTCGCAGTTTGCAGGTTGGGACGTCACCCGCCTGAATCTCCCCCTTAAATGGTACGACGTAGAGATGGTCCGCGACGGGCACTTCCCGATCTGGAACCATTACATGTACACGGGAATGCCGCAGTTCGCTGAGAGCGAGTCGGGACTTCTGTATCCGGGAAACTGGCTCATGCATTTGCCTGGCAATTTTTTCTACTGGGCGAATCTGACCTACATCATCCACTTCATCCTGGCAGGACAGTTCATGTATCTGTGGCTGAGGGGACGTGGAACGAATCAGATTGGCGCATTTTTCGGAGCGGTGATGTTCCAGACAGCCCCGTTTTTATTGTTTCACATCACGTCGATGGCGCTGCTGCAGTCTGTCGTGTGGTTCCCGCTTTTTTTATGGCTCTGCGACAGGATGATAGAAAATCCCGGAGAAAAATTGGCTATGAAAAGCCTGGGAATAATCGCAATTGTCGCGGGATTCGTTTTTCTGGCTGGAAATGCGCAGATTTTCTTCTACATGTTCGTCCTGGTAATTTTTTATTTAGCGGGCCATGTGTTTTCAGAAAATCCGAGCAGGATAAACAGGCTGAAAAAATCCGCTGCCATTATTGGCTCATTTATAGGTGGAACCATGGTGATTGGCGCTCCATTGCTATTCGCCGTACTGGGATATCTGCCTGAAACTGCCAGGGCAGGTATATCTAATAGCTTTTATTATTTAGGGACATGGCTGAATCCGCTGCGGCTGGGATCAGCGTATTATTTCCCAAGCTACGGCGAACCCACAGAAGTAGTCCACTGGGGATCGAGCCTTATCTATGTCGGGCTGCTATGCTCAGTCCTTGCGACACTAAGGATCTTTACCATAAGGAAAAACTGGAAAGCTGACGCCCCACTTATAATTATGGGACTGGCGGCGTTGATTCTTGCTTTCGCGATGTACAATCCTCTATGGCATTTACTAATCAAGCTGCCACTGCTCGATAAATTCAGGTATATCGGACGTTTCGCGATCGGGGTTGTTGTCGTGCTTTCGGCACTAGGAGCGTCTCATTTATCATCACTCACTGACACAGAGAACCCCATAAAAATTAACTGGCGACATTTTTCATGGATTTCGGGAATCCTTATGTTCCTGCTGGTGATATTTCTGCTGACGATTGATAATTCACGTGCTATCAGATGGGGTGGAACAATTTTCCTTATTGATATGGTCATTGCGCTGATGGTCATCGGAGGGCTCGCGAGACCTGAATTTCCAGTGATGACAAAACTCACGCTAGGCCTGTATATATTTTTCCACCTGTTCATCATGTTTCCTGTAGGACGTCTGGCGACAATGCCGATGGAAAAATATTCCCGTATCACAAATGAATTTTTCAGCCACATAACGAGGGACGATAACGTGCCGCCACGCCTTCTTGTAACAGAAGCAAAACTGTTCGACGAGATAGATATCCTGGATTTCAACATGTTCACTCCGCAGGATCATCTTCCGGATTTGTGTTCGGGGAACACTCCGATAATGTTCGGCGTCCAGACAATGGACCCGTACACGCCTTTGCCTCCGGCACAATGGAATGAGGCTATCCGCGGTGAAATTATCCCTGCATTCAAAAGTTCAGCCGAGACCGGAATTCTTGATGATGAAACGGCATTCAGGCTTGAGCAATATGGAATTGATTATGTAGTAACCGGAGAATACATAAATGAAATCCCGAATTATGAGGAGATGGATGTCGATCTGACTGGAGCATTCGGGGAAGGAAGAAAATTGTTCAAATGGTCTGGAAATGATCCGCTGGAAAGGACAGATATGCATGGAAATACAGGCAGTTCTTATAATTTTAAAGGGAATGATTCATAAAACAGGCATAAAGAAATATTTTTCGCCTGCCCGTTGTTCTATGCTAACCCTCCGTGCTATCCTCATAACTTAACAGTTGTATGGCGGTAATCCAGTTCGACAAAGTCCTCGAGACTGACCTCAATCCCGAGCAAAGGAGAGCTGTGGAGTCAATCCACGGACCCGTGCTCGTGCTTGCCGGCGCAGGCAGCGGCAAGACTCGCGTTATCGCGTATCGAGCAGCCAACCTCATCTTCACCAAGACCTGCAAGCCGTGGCAGATCCTCGGTGTGACATTCACCAATAAAGCCGCTGAGGAGATGCGCAACCGTGTGCATAAGCTGGTCGGGATAGAAGGTCATGAGGTTCCGCTTGGAACATTCCATCGCACCTGCTCGCAGATCCTCAGAAAATTCGGGGGCGAGATCGGTGTTCCGACCGAATTCCAGATCTTCGACGACACTGAATCCGCGATCCTTATCAAGCGGTGCCAGAAAGGGCTTGGCATTGATCCGAACCATTACGATCCACGTTCGATTGCCGGAGCGATATCGACGGCGAAGTCCAATCTAATCGACTGGAAATCTTACCAGGAAAAAGCGATGGACCGCTGGGAGACGATTGTAGGGGAAGTTTACGAGGCGTACCAGAAGGGACTTATCCAGATCAAAGCGCTCGACTTCGACGACCTGATAATGAAGGCGGTCGAGCTCATGCAGGAGTCGCCGAAAACGCAGGACAGGCTTCAGAACCGCTACCGGTACATTCAGGTGGATGAGTACCAGGACATCAACAAGGCTCAATACGTGTTCACCAAACTGCTGGCTGAACGCGACAGCAATGTGTGTGTGGTCGGTGACGACGACCAGTCGATTTACAAGTTCCGTGGTGCCGATCCGAAATACATACTGAATTTCGAGGATGATTTCCCCGGCGCGGCGGTGGTTAAGCTCGAGGAAAACTACCGGTCACACTCGAACATACTCGATGCTGCGAACGCACTGGTAAAAAATAATCCGAAACGGCATTACAAGAATCTCTGGACAAACCGTGGCGAAGGCGAACCGCTTTCATTCAGGTACTGCCACACAGACGAAGATGAAGCGATTTTTATCGCCGAGACCATCGAAACCCACATGAAAGCGGATAAGCGGAGTTACAACGACTTCGCGATCCTGTACCGGACAAATTCCCTGTCGAGAATGTTCGAGGAAATCTTTACACAGTACTCGATCCCGTACCAGGTTATCGGCGGGTTCAGGTTTTACGAGCGGAAGGAGATCAAGGATGTCATTGCGTACCTGAAGCTGGTTCAGAACCCGTGGGATACTATCAGCCTCCAGAGAATAATAAACACTCCCACTCGCGGGATCGGGCAGCAAAGTTTCACTAAACTCCTGCAGCTTTTAACCGAGCAGGATATCGGGCTCCATGAAATTCCATTTAGGGAAGATCTGTGGATTCAGCTGGGAACTTACGCTGCAAACAGGATCATCCGCTTCTGCGACATGGTCCGGCTGCTTCACGAGGAAAAAGAATCGTTCTCCGTGTTTGAACTGACCGGAAGAATACTTGACGAGTCGGGATATGAAAGGCGCCTGAAAGACTCGGATACCATCGAGGCTGAATCGCGGCTTGAAAATATTGAGGAACTTAAAGGGGCGATCACGAGATTCGACGAGGCGTATCCGACCGAGGGGCTTCCGGTATTCCTGGAACACGTGGCGTTGATCCAGGATACCGACAGCATGAGAAATACCGACGATTGCGTGAAATGCCTTACTGCCCATTCGGCGAAGGGTCTTGAATTTCCGGTTGTATTTCTGGCCGGTATGGAAGAAGGGTTGTTTCCGCACGCAAGATCGATGCACGACGACCGTGAGCTGGAAGAAGAGCGTAGGCTTGCGTATGTCGGGATAACGCGCGCGATGGACCGCCTGTTCATGTCGGCGGTTTATAAGCGGTCGAGCATGTTCTGGAGGAACCGCAATCCGGTCGGCGGCGCGATACCGTCGAGATTTTTCTCCGAAATACCTGGTGAGCTGATAATGCCAACCGACAAGATCAGCAGAAGGGCGCTGGAGGGCGAAGTCGAACAGGAAATGCGCGTGCCGTCGAAAATGAGAAACCTTGTCGATGAGCAGTACTCGGGAATGGGTGAAGGATGGAACGTTCTTCCGCGCGCATACGAATGGGCTGAAGAAAAACGGCGCGACAGCATGGTGAATTCAGGAACCCGCGACAAACTTCTTGGTCGCCTGCGCGAGGCTAAAGACACTCCGAAAATCCCATCTACTTACACTGTCGGAGAGAGGGTGAAGCATCCGACCTTCGGTGAGGGAAAGGTGGTAAAGATACAGCAGGCTGGAGGCGGGGACCATTTCCTTCAGATAAATTTTGAAGAGACGGGACAGAAGCTACTCAGTGAACTGAAAGCTCCGCTTGAGAGGCTTACGGAAACGGAATAATACCTGGTCTTGTATTATCATTAAATTTATCAGGATTTGGATTTTTTTCCGGGCGGGGCTTCCGCCATTGTGAGGTCCATTCCGAGTTCCTTCATGAGGATGGCCTTTTCGATATCTCTCGGACGGTGGGTAATAAGGCGAGGGTCTATCGCGCGAATGAGCTGGTAGCCAAATGCCATGTTTGACTCCTTATCCTTGACGATCTGATCGTACTTCAAAACGCGCATTCGCGATACTCCCCGGTTTTTATAAAATTAATGAGAACTCCGGCGACCTCGTCGGGACCGATATGCTGAAGAACGACCTGCCGTCCAAGGTCCTGGATAAGCCGGTAGTAATCCAAAAGCCCGAATTCATCGATCCGCTGATGCAGCCGTTTGAAATCCAGGCGTTCGCGTACGAGCATGGAGATGTACAGTGACGAAAGGAGGTCCATGGTTGAGCCGTGCTTTTTATATTCCGCAAGCCTGTTGACGATGCAGTCCTCGGGACTGATAACGCGCAAAAGCGATTTCCGGTAAGAGAGTTCGACAGATTCTTCTCCGGGAAAAAGCTGCTTTCCATGAAGTTCCACAAGCATCGCGCAGTCGCGATTTACGAAATGGTTGGTATTTTCATGGCGGACAAATCCTAGACTTTCCAGCACGAAGACGCATGCATCGATATCCTTGACGACAAGATCCAGGTCGCCGGTTGCTATGTGTATGCTGGTATAAAGTTCAACCGATCCGCCGCCTACCATTACAGGTCTGTCGGCACCGAGGAGAGTCATCCCGCGGGTAATCAGCCAGAGGAGAAATATGTGTCTTTCCCCTGGATCGAGGAGCTGTATCTCGCCAAGTTTTTCCGCGAGATCCGCAATAGCTTTGTCGGTGCGTACAGCCATGGTCTGGAGATCTACTTATTCATCAGAACTTTTGTGAATCGATTTAGTATCGACTTCGGGGTACCGCTCGGGAAGCCCGAGCTGTTTCATCAGGGTTTCCTTGGACGGGTCGCGCGGTTTTCTGGTAAGGCAATCCTCGTCGACCGCCATCAGCAAAGCCCGCGCGAAAGTCTTCCTTCTGAACCTGTCTTCATCCGCCATTAAAGTTTCCCATTCTGTCATGGTCAGGACATCTTCCTTCTGATATGTTCTGAAATTTCGCTTCCCTGCTCGTCGATCGAAATACCCTCGTCTTTCGCTTTTATATGCAGGCTGTGAATGAATTTGAAAATATTTTTCAAATCGGATTTTTTCACCCTGTCCACGATCTTTTTATGGTTAAGCTTGTCGTGCAGCCCGTGGTAGATCATGTAAGCGTAAACAAGGTCGGTACCGCTGTTGGTAGCTTCGAACATCTCGAGCCTGTCGATCACCAGGTCCTCGGGACTTATGACCTTGCACTCGACCCCGTCGATATCGATACTCACGGTTTCCTCGCCTTCCCGAAGTTTATCCGACGGGAACTCGAAGAGAAGCGAATAAGATTGATGGAATGAGAATCTCTGGTCTGACGACCGCTGGAAACCCAGCTCCAAAAGGGCAGACCAGAGTTTTCCGAGGTCGGGCGCGATGATGTCCACGTCGCCTGTCGCGGTCTGCGCGTCGGTATAAACTTCGACAGCGCCGCATCCGACAAGAACCGGTGGCGGACATCCCAGGTCGGTTGATAGCCTGGTCAGCCATCGTAGAATTTTCTTGTGGCGATCCGCCGGATTACGCAACGATGGAAACTCCGTCATTTCGTCCCGGTAAGCTTTAATGTCTATCTTTTCAAGTTGACTCATCAGTCGTTCCCCCCTGCTATGGTATCACAACGGAAGCAGGTTTTGCGATATATTTCCATTACAGGTTAATCCGGTTTTTTCCCATTTCCAGGCATGTAAATTGTCCCACATTTTCCATGATCCCCCGACATTAATTTAGTTTAAATCTCTTCAGGACTCCCAACGGACAAATCCATGTTCCTTTTCACATTATTCAAAACCACCTCAGCGGCCCATCAAAGCACCCTCAAGATGTCGGAGCGCGAGATCGGAATGGCTGTTTCGCGTGCCATGGAAGACTTAAAAAAGGGCGATGCGCCGGGAGCGTTAAGGAATATTTCCGCTTTACTCAACCAGGAAAATTTACCCGATAAGATCAAACTTGTCGCCGGACGGTCGTTGTACCTGATGAAGAGGTATCCGGAAGCGGCTGAATACCTCGACAAATACATTGAAAATCACCCGAATTCGTTCGCGGGACTTCTCATTGGTGGCCTGAATGCCGCTAAAATCAGGGAATTAGCGAAGGCATCGAAATATATCGGGCAGGCAATGAGGCTGATCCCACTGAAAGCCAGGGAATATTTTAATGCGTCCTTAAATGGGGCTGGTATCGATCCGGTGAAACTTGAGGAAATGGTTGAAGAGGTGGAGTCGTATCCCGGAGACCGGGACAGGGCCCTCGCACTGCTGTGTGCGCTTGCAAAAGCCGGCCACTATACTGCAGCGGAGAGATTTATCTACGCGCTGGACTAAAAAGTAGGAAATACCCACCTTTCGGGCAAGTATTTCCTGGGGGATAGCATTCTATCCGCGTTTCTAATTTAGTTAGATGCATGCGCGGATTTTTTCATAATTAATTAAGAAAATTCAGCATTAATATTATTCAGAGTTTGTGCGGCGATCGACAGTGGCGCATGCGCTCCCGGTTTTAAACCGGCTTGTCGCCGGCGCCCCGTTTTAACGCTATCGCTCCCTGCAACTTTCCGGAGCATAGTCAATCATTTTTAAATCCCGACATCTGTAGTAATATGAGACTGGATTTATTATGAAATTTGAGTACAAGAGACAATTACCCGACGGATCCACCCGCACGTCAAAATTCGAGGGGTGGGTCGCGGCGATTGTCGGCACACTGATATTTCTCGGCCTGGCAGTGGTGTTCTTCGTTTTCATACTGCCGGCTGCACTGATTGCGTTTCTGTTATTCCTCGCATTCATCCTGTTCCTGCTGGTCGGCGGATGGATATGGCTGGGATTTAAAATTGGATTCAGGGAGCTATGGGATTTAACGAAGCTTGCATTCGCATTTCGCCGTGGAGGAAACTGGCAGACCCATTACGGAAATATTCGCCGTGAATGGGAACAGAGGTCCAGGGGCCGGCACGGCGAATGGATGAAATAGGATTCGATATTCTCAAGTGCAAACCGGACGAGGAGGATGTACCAATGTCGATCACAACCGGTTCCGGCGACGATGGCAGTACCGGATTATTCGGAGGAGAGAGGGTCTCCAAAAATCATCCGAGGCTTGCAGCCTATGGCACGGTGGATGAAGTTTCCAGCGCTATAGGTATGGTCAGGGCATTTCCGGATGTGCCTAAGTACCTCGATAACATACTTTTGAAAGTTCAACGGGATCTTTTCATTGTAGGTTCCGACCTCGCGACACCGTCGGTTGCCATCGAGGTGCCGAGGGTAACGTCCAAAATGATCAGCGACCTGACAGCCGAATGTGCCGCTTTGGAAGAAACGCTTCCGCCCCTTAAGAATTTCATTCTCCCAACCGGAACCGCATCGGCGTCAACATGTTTCTGGGCTCGATGTGTGGTTCGGGCTGCGGAAAGGCATGTAACCGAGCTCCTCCATACCGGGCAGCGGGTATCGAGCGTGCTGATATACCTGAACAGGCTGGGTGATCTGTTGTTTTTGATAGCGAGGGCAATTAACAAAGAGAACAAAGTGGAAGAAGAGCTCTGGCTTGGCAGGAATGAACGCTAGCGCATTCTTTACAGGCGTCTGATCGTGTAGTATATTTTTCTGCCCATGCGGGCGCGTAGCTCAGTTGGTTAGAGCGCTACCTTCACACGGTAGAGGTCGATGGTTCGAATCCATTCGCGCCCACCATTAATTTAATATTACCCACACTTAATATTTTCTCCCGTCTTACTTGATTCTGAAATCGACACGGTCAGTGGAGAGGTCGGGAAGATATTTTTTTGAGAGCACGTAATCCAGAAAAAAATAAACCAGTACGACAGGAATAAATACCCACCACCCGGTTGATTGAGAGTAAATCAAGGCTAAGGCGATCAGGTGTCCGAATATTACCCTGGCAATGAATGCCCTGGAGAATGGACGGCCAAACGACTTAGCCGGGCATTTATTAATCCCGATATTGGACATGTTCGCAAGCGGGTAAATAACCGCGATGTGCAGTATCAGCGCATAAATAAATCCGATTAATCCAACCCACCAGGCTTCGAATATCCAACCCACAGCGAGATATACAGGTGGAGTGGCCAGTCCGATAATTTTGACGAAATTGTCCAGGGGATTCTGTCTCATCTGACGGTTTTCAATGAATTACATTCCGGTTTAAGGCTTAAAGCGTTATCGGAAAAAATTCCTTAAATTCTGTGTGCGCCGAATTCGGCTACATCTTAAGTTTGGAATTATATGAAAGCAAGAGTTCTCCACGCGACGATATCGCACTAAAATTTATCCTGAATTAGTTATTCAACTAACCTGGTCTACCGGATTTGGCTTGACTGTGTTACTATCCCTCTCCCGGAGGACAAGTTTCAATGGCTGACGCTAGAACATTAATAGGTAAACCTGTAGCAAGAGAAATCAACGATTACACCGCTGAGAGGGTAGAGTCGTTTAAATCGAAAACCGGACGCGACCCGCGCCTTGGAGTACTGACTGTCGACGACCCGGCGGGATTGAGTTACCTGAAGTCGATACGTTCAACAGGCAAAAAACTCGGTGTGGAAGTCGTCGAATTTCCGGTTGACAGTCTCGCGACCACCGGCACAGTAACGAATTCAATCAATTCACTTAACGAAGACGATACCATCGATGGCGTTCTGATACAGACACCGGTACCGGAGGGCGTCAACTATTCCAAGACGGCAGCCGCACTTGATCCGCAGAAGGATGTCGATGGAATTACGCCGACACAGGCGGGATATCTTTTCCAGGGTGACAAGCAGGCGGTACCGCCATCGACCGCGCGGGCTGCCATGGAAATTCTCGATTATAACAAGTACGGACTCCAGGGCCTCGAGGTTGTTATTATCGGGCGCAGCCTTGTTGTTGGGAAGCCGTTCGGGTTGCTGGCTCTTGCGAGAAACGCGACTGTGACCTGGACACATTCGAAAACACACAGCCTGCACGCGGTTTGTAAACGCGCCGAAGTCCTGATAGTCGCTGCAGGACGCCCGCGCATGGTGAATGAAACATTTGTGCGTCCCGGCGCGACGGTTATCGATGTGGGGATCAATGTTGACGAGAACGGTAAATTATGCGGTGATGTCGATTCTGAAAGGATCACGAGCATTGCCGCTGCATACACACCTGTTCCCGGAGGAGTCGGTCCTGTAACAACGGCGTGCCTGTTCGCGAATCTTATGGATGCAGCCAACCGTAAACTCAAGGGTTAGTGACAATTTCATCGTAATCACTTTTTAATATTTCACTTATGATATCATTCCCCTCCGATGGGAATGATATCCGACGACAGCCTGATCGAATCCCCGCCTTCCGACCGTGTCTGGACAGTGTCACAGGTTACGAACCTGATCAAAGGCCTGTTCGACAACGATCCCGACCTGCGCCGGGTCACCGTACAGGGAGAAGTTACAAACCTGTCGAAATCGTCTGCCGGACACATCTATTTCAGCCTGAAAGATTCCGAAAGCACCCTTAGATGTGTCGCGTTTCGAGGGTCGGCGGAACGGTTAAAGGTGCAGCCGGAAAATAACCGGGAAATAATCGCAAAGGGAAGAATCAGCGTATGGCAGCAGGGCGGAAGTTACCAGCTGTATATTGATTCAGTGGAAGATGTCGGAGTTGGCGCGCTTTGGATTGAATTCGAAGAGACCAGAAAACGCCTTCAGTCTGAAGGACTGTTCAGCGACGATCTGAAAAGACCGCTGCCGGAATTTCCAAAAATTATTGGACTGGTGACCAGTCCGGATGGAGCCGCGCTACGGGACATGCTGCGAATTTTCAGCCAGCACGCGCCGTATATTTCATGCGTGCTGTCACCGTCGCTGGTACAGGGAGAAACCGCGCCTCCGAGTCTGATTGCGGCACTCGACAAGCTGGAAATGTGGAATGAAATGGTTGTCGGTTCTGGCGAGGATGGGATCGACCTGATAATTATCGGACGTGGCGGCGGATCGTTCGAGGACCTTGCCTGTTTCAACAACGAAAAACTGGTGAGGAGAATTCGCGACTGCAAAGTACCCGTTATAAGCGCAGTCGGGCACGAGGTCGATTTTACCATCTCCGATTTTGTCGCTGATGTGAGGGCAGCGACACCAACACAGGCAGCGTCGATAGCAGCCCCGGACATTTACGACCTCCATGAAAATCTTTACGGGCTTTTGTCAAACATCCGTGTGCGTGTGGAAGCACGATATAAAAATTGCCTGGGCCAGTTGGACAATACCGTTTCCCGGACGGTATTCACTCGTCCGAAGGATAAAATTCATGCAAGAATGCAGGACGTTGATTTCCTGCAGGGACGGCTGCGAAGGGAAATAACAGTCAGGCTGTCTAAACTCAAAAAAGATGTGGAGACCTCGACAGCCCGTATTTCATCCCTGGACCCGCAGGCGATTCTGAACAGGGGATACTCACTTGCCTTCAACAGCGAAACCGGAAAGCTGATCTCAAGGGTGTCGCAGGCGAGTCCCGGCGCCCAGGTGGATTTGAAATTATCGGATGGGAATATAAAATTAACGGTTGACGGGGAGTAGATTAAATATGGCTAAAAAAGATAAAAAGGATAAAATGGAAGAAATACCCGCTGAAATCGCGAAATTAAGTTACGAAGACGCGTACGCGCAATTGAGGTCCGTAACCGAAAAACTTGAAAATGAGGAAGTGGACCTCGAGTCAATGTTAAAAGAGTATTCGCGCGCGTCAGCGCTTGCCCGCCATTGCGCGAACCTGCTGAGCGATGCTGAAGAGCGCATCAGGGTATTGATCGAAAAAGAGGGCGAGATTGTACTCGAGCCGCTCGATGACTGACATTGTAATTCAAACCCATGGATTCATTAAAGCAGTTACTCCAGAACCAACCGATCATTACCGCAGCGATAAGCTGGGGAGTAGCGGCGCTTGCGAAATTTATAATTGTCTGGGTTACATCGGGAAAAATGGACTGGGAACGCCTGCTTGGTGCCGGAGGAATGCCGTCGACACACACGACACCGGTTGTTGGGTGCGTGGCGAGTATCGGGCTGGTGGAAGGATTCCACAGTTCGTTGTTTGCGCTTGGAGCGGCGCTGGCGGTTATTGTCGCTTACGACGCTACCGGAATACGGCGACATGCGGGCGAGCAGGCACGCGCTATTAACAGCCTCATTAAGGACCTTTCATCCGCGGCTATCTTCAAGGAAACACCGAAAGACCTGTTCAAAAAATGGAACCTTGGAGAGCTCCAGACACTGCTCGGGCATAATCCGATGGAGGTTGCGGTTGGGGTTATTCTCGGGATCATTGTAGCCATCATGGTCAATTTCAACTGGGATAATTTCCCTGCGGTGTTCCACGGTACCTGATAGTGGCTCAAGGTAAAAAAATCCGCCTCGATATTCTCCTCACCGAAAAAGGATATTTCCCGTCACGTGCCCGCGCACAGGCAGCGCTTATGGCCGGCGAAGTCCTGGTCGACGGAAAGAAAGATCTCAAACCGGGCGACCCGGTTGTCCGGGAAGCCAGGATCGAAATTATCGGCGATGGGTGTCCCTATGTTTCCCGTGGAGGGACAAAACTGGATGGCGCTCTAAATTTTTTTGGCGTAAATCCCATGGGTTATAAATGCCTGGATGTCGGGGCATCGACCGGCGGATTTACTGACTGTCTTCTCCAGAGGCAGGCGAAGACGGTGACGTCGCTGGATGTAGGCAAGGGATTGATAGACTGGAAACTGCGGACAAACGACAGGGTGGACCTGATCGAATCGGTCAACGCGAGATTGATGGACGATGATATCGCGCCGGGACCTTATGATCTGACAGTTATGGATGTCAGCTTTATTTCTCTCAGGCTGATATTTCCGAAAATTCCGCAGCGGATGAAAGAGAATGGGGAAATCATCGCGTTGATAAAGCCGCAGTTCGAAGCGGGGAAAGAGTATGTGGAAAAGGGATTCGTAAAGGATAAGGATGTCTGGCGCAAAGTCCTGATGTCATTCGCCGATGAGGAAAAGCCGTTCGGGGATGATCTGGATAAACCGCCGTCCCTTCATGGAATCTGTATAAGCCCGATTACAGGGGGGAAGGGAAATGTGGAATTTTTCGGTTACTGGAAAAATAAACCGGAAGGGAATCCCGGATCGGTCTCCGGCTTTTTAGATAACGCTATTGCCGCTGCTGAAAAAATGTCCATATGATTTTCCAGCCCCTACGCCTTATAATATCCGTGCAGGAAATATTCGATTCAGGGGAAATTTGAGTGCGGTTCATTATCAAAAAAATCGTGCAGGTCATTTTCGTACTGCTGGCTATGGCATCCGCGTCCGCCTGCCCGAATAAATTGTCGGAAGAGCACCCCCGGGAGCATGGAGTTCAGGCAACCTCACTCAAGGATACCTCCGGACTGTACCTTGTATACATGGTTAATGAATACCAGCGCGGACTCACAAATAATTCGAATACCGGACACGTTTTAATCGCAAGCCCCGATGGCGAGCGCCGCGAACTATTGTTCAATCACCCTCAGTTCATTTATCACATTGTCCCGTCGCCCGCCGGAACACATATCGCGTTTGTGGCTTCGGTCCAGATCACCGCAGGATACGACGAAAAGCATCTATGGATATTCAATCTTGAGACCGGACGTATGCAGGATGTATCGAGCCAGGGACAAAATTCGAGGAATCTCTCTACCACACCAATTTTTTCCCCTGACGGCTCAAAGGTCTTCTTTTTATCGAAGATCTCAAGAGACACGGGCCAGTTCCATGTATTCGAGTGCGATGTCGCAACTCTGACTATCCGTGGGCTGTACACCCAGCCTGTCGAGGAGGTTCCCATAACGGTGATTCCGGGAACAGGCAGGATATGTGTCGTTCAAAGGTCGCCGGAAGGAGTTAACAACTACAGCCACGTTTCAATCGATTCGGACACCGGCGAAACGGAGACGCTTCATACGTATGAATCGATAACAAAACTTGGACCGGCATTTATAGATAGAAATTTCCGGACCATTTTCACGGACACAAAGCCGTACGATCCCTCCGCTTCCGCGCTGAGCGGAATGAGGTCGAGGAATATCCTGTCGGTCGATATTGCATTCGGAACTGAAACCGAGCTTGCAATGGAGGAGGGGTCGGTCAGTTACGTATACCAGATATTCATGGATTCCGATGGTGTCGATAAATTGCTGCTGCGGCGGCAGGTAGCTTCTGAAAATGAGGAAACGCCGGTAGGCAGGATAATGAAATGTGATCTCGACGGCACCAACCAGGAATTTCTTACGCCGGAAGGCCTGCGGACCTCGTGGCAGAGGCCGCCGTCGAATGTGCCCCCCGTATCGTACGACGGGAGCCTGATATTTTATTTCAGGAAAGATCCGGTTTTCGACTTCACGGATCTTTATGTCATGAACACGGATGGCACAAATTCCGTTAACGTAAGCAATACGGCGGGATACTCGGAGGAAGCCGCCGGCTGGCTCGCGGTTAAATAAAAAATATTTTTTTTTGCTGTTGGAAAATTCTTGACCCAGACTGGCTGGATATATATGATTGATGGATTAATTGTGAATACTTAAATTTTAAAGTAATTTCATTGAGTATTCACTTATATGCATGCTGCAGGAAATAATTTGCTGGATTAAGCACTGGACAAGGTATCGCCAGCCCTCTAATCCTGTTTGGTGTAGTACATGGCAAAACAATCTACTGATGGTAACCGTGTAATTGCAGCTATCGACGCTGATCCGTTCTCGCTGGATATTATCGAACTTATGCTGTCAAAATTCACGGTGCATAAATTTCCGGATTCAGCCGGGGCATTCGCCTATTTTCAGGAAAATACAGCTGACCTGATTCTACTCGACTGGGCACTTTCGGAATCGGGAGTCTCCCTGGTCTCGAAATTCAAAAACGATGAATCGACCAGGGGGATACCTCTTGTAATTATTTCCGGGAAGGCTGAACCATCGGCTATTGAAAAAGCCATCGAGGCTGGGGCGATAGGTTACATCACAAAGCCCTTCAATAAATCCGTCCTGCAGGAAACGATTGAAAATATCCTCAAATAGAAAAGCCGCGCAAGAAAAGCGCGGCGCAAATTTCTTATCCTGTTTTTTCCTCTAACTTATTCCGTTTCGACAGCGTCCAGTTCATCCTGAACCGTTTCCGTCGGGACAACATCGGCCAACTGAATGTACAGGTCGTCCGACGCATCTTCGGGGACATAGATGCGGATGTCATTCTCGCCTGCCCTGAGGAAATTCTGCATGCTGTAATAGTTAAACGGATTTGTGGTCCAGTACTCGCCCCAACCGATTGCGCCGGTGATGTCGATCGATGGCTGGACCAGTGTGCCGTTGATCTCAACCCGGTAATTCGCCATGGATGAATTGCGCGCGATAAAAGGTAATACTCGAAGGTAATAATCCGCGTAGGGGTCGTTCAGCCGGAACTTGCCTTCCCACGATCCTCCCGGAGGAATTACCCAGATTCCGTTATCGATCCATCCTGTATTGGAATAATTCCAGAAATTGCTCTGTATCGTGTTCCCCTGCGGGATCACGTACCAGGTATTTGTTAATGGGCCGAAATTGTTAATGTAAGTGGTCGGCCGAATTCGTGGATAAGGATAGAGGTACATATACCGCCACGGATTATAGCGCGGCTGGTTCAGGGGATAATTGATATAGGTCGCGAATTCCTCAAGCGGGATCCACCCGATGTCTGAATAGTCGCTTCTCAGGCTGTTGCCCCATTCGACAACGGAGTCGCCGGTATTCCATCGTGGCGCGACCCTGAAATTATTCACTGCAACCAGCAATATATTTTCTCCCGGTTCGATCTCATCGGGCGCAAGCGCGTACGTTTCGAGCTGGCTGTCGGTGATCGGCAGGGTGCTCACGATCATCAGAATATATTCGTCGCCGGTTGCCCCTCCAACCTCGGCGGTGTATTCGCGGTCGAGCCCATCGAGTAATGAGGTCTTTTCATTGAAGACCAATGGCTTGACGATCCTGTCGGGAGTGTAATCGAGAATAGTGACCCATCGCTCATGGATACCCCTGTACTTGATGATAACCTGATCGCCATGATACACCGTTCCGCCACGGGTCACGTTGAATGACAGTCCGACCGGCGTGAACCGGTCAGCGGCGTTCTCGATGACGGAAATGTCTATTATCTCGAGAGAACCGTACTCCGTATCGTTCATGATCTCGGCACGGACACTCGACGCCGGGATAAAAATCAATGCGGCAAGCAATATTAGAGAAAAGTATGTGATTGGGAATTTCATATTAAAAACCCTCCATAAAGAAGGCATACAAATTTGCCCCCTCCGTATATGACTAATTTACCACATAGACGGTTCATGTCGTAGAAACAGGGGTTCCTTTCATATTAACAGAACAGGGAAACTTTCATCCTTTGAGAAGGGTTGAGACTAATTCGCTGGTAAGGTCCAATCCCATTCCCGATGAATTCAGGTTGCCGAAACCGGAAGAGAGTTTGCCGGGGTCGATCCTGATTTTGTTAGGGTCCCCCGACGTATTCAGAGCTCCGGTCTCGCTTAAAGATTTAAAAGAATCCTCGAATCCTGAAATGGACTCAGTAGTGGCTTTGCCGAGTACGGAGTTTGACAGGTCGATAGATTCTGAGACGGTGGCGGTTATGGAGAGGGCCGTGTTGATCGATTCGAGTGCAGAAGCCCTGGACTCATCGGTTGAAATATCAATGGCAGCCAGCTCAAGTCCGGAAGCTGAGATATCGGAAAATTCCACGGAGAATCCCTCTCCGGATTGGGGCTCGAGGGTTATCTTGACCGGCTCACCAGTTAGCAGGGGCTCGGAATTGAAGTTTGTTTCTGACGCCTTGAGATCTATAAGTGCGAGCCTGGATTCTATCTGCAACTGGGCATCGGCTACCTGGCTGTCCGTAAAATCGCCTGAATTGACTTCATTGATAAGCGACTTTATCTTACCGGCCTCTGATTCAATGTAACTGATCGCGCCGGAAACAATCTGGTTAATGGTTTTTTTCGCCTGCAGTGTCTCGACATCGATTTTCGACTCGTAAAGATCGCGAAACCGGCTCCGCAGGTTACTCAGCCTGAGGCTTAGGACATCGCCGGTGTCTGACAATCGGGTCTGTTCCCTGATGGATTCAATTAAGGCAGAATCGGAGGCGGTGTTCGATGGAACTGCCTGGTTCGAACTAATATATGATAACAGGCTGGATATGCTGTTTATCGGCATGGTGAATCCGCTCCGCACTATCGGATTTAATTCAAATTAGTATCCTGCTGTCCGGGACGTTTTGGATTTCAGGGTGCATAAAAAAATCAAATCTCTTTAACGCCTATTAAATGAGGTTAAGACATATCGCCTTATCGGGAGTCAATTGTTCCCGCTTATGGTAATCAAGGCTAATTCAACACGATATTAAATAAGCACATTACCATTAAAATGGAGAGGGTTGATGGCGCTGTCTGTATTAATAGTTGACGATGAAGAGACCATCCGTTACGGTCTGAGAGAATGGCTCCAGGAAGAAGGGTTTTCGGTCATGGAAGCCGCCGATGGCAACTCCGCCATTGCGCTTGCTGAAAAGGAACCGGATATCGTTCTTCTGGATTACAATCTCCCCGGAATGAACGGAATGCAGGTTCTGAATGAAATTCAGAAACTCGATGGCGATCCGGTAATTATAATGATGACCGGCTATGGCACTATCGATCTCGCTGTCGAAGCCATGCGTAACGGCGCTTATCACTTTATCACGAAACCATGGGACCAGGCAGACCTCGCCCAGAGGCTCCATACGGCAAGCGAACTTGTCAACCTGAGAATTACAGCCGCCGAGCACAAGCTTTCCGACTCTGGAAAACATTCACTGGACGCAATTGTCGGTGAAAGTTCGGCGATGCGGCGTGTCAAAACGCAGATACGTAAAGTCGCCACCACTAACGCGACCGTGCTCTTAACCGGCGAAACAGGTACGGGAAAGGAAGTTTTCGCGCGAGCGATACATCATGCCTCCCCACGTGCGGGAAATGAATTTATTCCCGTAAATTGCGCGAATATTCCCGACGCACTGCTCGAAAGCGAACTGTTCGGAGTTGAGCCGGGTGCGTATACTGACGCCAAGAAACAGAAGAAGGGAAAAATCGAGCGGGCGCATAACGGGACATTGTTCCTCGACGAGATCGGCGATATGCCTCAGCATCTCCAGGCGAAAATTCTTCGGGTACTGCAGGACAGAAAAATTGAGCGATTGGGCGGCGAATCCGAGATCGATGTGGATGTCCGGGTAGTTACAGCCACTCACCAAGACCTTAAAAAATTAATTGAGCAGGGTAAATTCAGGGAAGATCTTTTTTTCAGGCTGAATGTAGTGCCTGTACATATTCCACCCGTGAGAGACCGCGATGACGATATCATACTCCTCGCGAAATACTTCATCGGAATCCACAACAAGCTGGTCAACAGGAATATAAAGGCGATCTCACCGCAGGCAGCGCTGATGATGAAAGCCTATGAATGGCCCGGGAATGTAAGGGAGATCGACAACGTGATCGAGAGGATCGCTATACTTGAAGATATCGAAACCATCGAGGTCAAACATCTTCCGGAGGAAATAAGCGGCGGACGTAAGGCGAAGGTCGGATCGAGCAACGGGCATTTCCGCCCGATCCCGCTTGAAGAGCTTGAGAAGGAACATATTCTCCAGACTCTTATATTCACCGGTCAGCATAAAAAGAACGCCGCCGATTTGCTTGGAATCTCCAGGAAAACGCTGAAGAGAAAACTCGACGGCTGGGGAATGATGTCCTGAGCCGGACATTCTGTCCCGGCAAAAATCCTTAACTTTAATTCGCGGGCATTAATTTTCGCGGGACAAATTTTACCCACCACTGAACCCCTTTACTGAAGCGCCATTCAGAACGATCATTATTTAAATTACTTCGGTTGGAAATTCATCCGGCATCCGCCCACTTTTGGAACCCTAAATGCATGTTACCTGCGGGATAGCAGACTATGCCTCGTTCTGAGTGGGCTGATAGATGAAAAAAATCATCCTTGTACATAAGGACCGTGAATTTGCTGACGCGCTCTCGAAGATCTTATCTTCCGAGGGGATGGAGCTTGTATGGAAGGAATC
>DASWIV010000019.1:0-13839 GCA_036397475.1 bacterium | reverse complement strand
AGCGGACGTCATGCGATGGAAGTTGTTAGTGAGTGGATGAATGAGTACAATGAGTTCAGGCCGCACTCATCGCTCGGTTATAAAACGCCGAGAGAATTCGCGGCTCGGTATTACAGAGCCCTTCGGGCTACGCCCTCAGGGCTCTGTAATACCGATCGAGTGGAAAAACCCAAACTCCAGGTGGTACTAAAACAGGGGGTAGGTCAGATCTCTCATTACTAACTAACCTACATAGACTGCAATTCAGTTTCTGCAAGATTGACAACGTTAACTTTCTTGAAAGGATCCCATGGCTTGAATCACTGGATATTCAATTTAATGACCATCCGCTGGATATCTCAAATTTCCCGGAATTGGCAGAACTCAAATATATTGATTTTACATATTGCGAACTATCAAATATTGAGCCAATTGCTTCGCTTCAAAATCTGGTTAGTGTTAACTTCTCTTATAACAATATATCCAGCATTGAACCTCTGATGAATATCCCCAACCTGCAAACTCTACTCTTGGCTGAAAACCCACTCTCCAACGATGCCATTAACATCCAGATTCTCGAACTGGAATCACGCGGAATATCAGTACATTATTAATCAGGATATTTTACTTCCCCTGGAGCGGAACGCCATCCATCTCCGATGGAGCGTCAATGCCAAGGTGCTGGAGAATTGTCGGTGCCAGGTCAATTATCTCCGGAATCGTCCCGTTCGGCTTTTCGAACATAGGATACTTCTCACTGGAGACCAGAATCCCCGACGTGAAATCCGCATTCACAGAACAATGATCCGCCGACCATTTCCTCGCGTTATCCTCGATCAGCGACTCCGGAATCCCGCCTAGCGCTGTCTGCCAGCTTACACGGTAGCCAGGGACAAATCCGATCACGATATCCCCCGCCTTATGAACGAATTCACCCGAGAACAGCCTGTCAGACTTATTCATTACGCTAACAATTTTCTTGCCGGTTTTCTCATCGGACACTTCAGAGAACTTCTCGATTATTTCATCTCTTAGAGATTCGTACTCACGCCCCGGGTCGACACACCCACGCGACTCCCGTCCCTTGAGGTTGATGTAAATCTTTCCCAGGCCAAGCGCGTACGCTTTCGACTTGCTCCAGTCAACTCCCGGCCAGAACGTACCCTGCCCGCTCTGAAGGTCTTTCATAGTGAAATTTGAGCGCATAGCCTCATCGTCAACGACAAGATATCCATTCTGCCAAAGCCAGGTGTTCACATTCACCGCGCGCCTGAACGAATTGAAACCATGGTCGCTCATGCACATTAAAATCGTATCGTTCCCGATCCGTTCGCGGACCTTCCCGACTGTCTGGTCGAATCGCTCATACGTCCGGTAAATCACTTCCCCGTACTCTTTTGCATCCTCCTCGTTGTACATCGGATGCCCGTGGTCGATGAACCGCCAGAACATGTGCTGATTTCTATCTGTGCCTTCAAATACGCAGATGAAGAAATCGTCTTTTCCATCCTCGACAATCGAAAGCGCCATATCCTCGACCGTCTGGTGGAATTCCTCCGTCTCCTCTAAAAATGCATGTTCATGGATTCTGCCTTCGTTCAGCCCCCACGTATCCTCCATCCATCCGAGCGTACAGAAATTCCCATGCTCCTTGACCAGGTCCCGCGCCCATCCCTGCGGATGAGTTACCGGATAAAACGGGTCTCCCGGATCGAGGCAGATCGGCGACAAATATAATTTCAGCGGATCGAGCGAATGCAGGTAAAACCGCATGATACCTTTAGGCTTCACCGTTATTGGACCGAGTGAAACTTCAAAATAGATCGGCTTCCATTCAGACCAGACACCCGGCTCAAGCCTCATCGAATTTTCCTGCCACTCGATATTCGCTCGCCCATCCCGAGCTGTCACTCTCAGCGGTATCGTGCTGTTCGCTTTTTTGGGCCCGTAAATTTCAGTCGTGTACGTATCCCCATCCTTCGCGAACGACATCACCACTCCGCCCATCTCCGTATCTACAGTCTCCGCGTTGACTTCATAGAGCACCGACGTGCCCCACGTGCCCCTCAGATCAGGCACACCGAGTCCGGACAAAAGCCGTCCATTGAATTTTTCAGGTGGAAATGTGACCGGTACACGTATCACGGTCGAATGAAATCCGTTATCGCCGGCGATCTTCCAGAGGGTTTTCCCGTGCTGATTATTTACAGGCTCCGGCTTGCCTATCTTGCTTCGCCTCACACTGACCGGCGCAATTTCAGGAGTGTACGTCTTCGGATTCCTCGTCAGAAAATCGAATATCCCATGTTTTCCTGGATTCGTCCCCGTGGTGAAACTCGACCACGCGACAGGGCTCTCAGCAGGCGTGGTAGTTTTTAAAGGAGAATAACCTCCCTGCTCCGCCAGAGCCGCCATGTTCGGCATACGTCCTTCCCTGAGCAGCTTCTCAAGGATCTTCGAGTCCATCCCGTCGGAGCCGAGAACCACTACCTTCCGCTTAGCCTGCCTTTTTCCAACTGCCAGGGTCTTTAATTTATCGAGAAAACTCATTAAAAATTATTCCGAATCCTTAATTTGGTCCAAATACGAACTATCCATTATACCGCAGTATTTGAGAGAGAGGACTAAAATGGGCATAAAAAAAGCGGACCACGTTACCCTTCAACTGATCGACATTTAATCGTCCTTCGGAGCTCGTGACCCGCACGTTGACTATATCATTTCTCTCTCACTATATACCATATTTATTACCTCCCGGCAATAGAGGATTTAGTTGAATTCGGCCATAAAATCGGTCGTTCACCTGATCGTCCCCTCGTATATTTTCAGCTCCGGATAATCCTCCTCCTCATAATCCCTGACAACCAGGTACAGCGGCACATTCGACGATCCCCGTACATTCCCCACTCCCTTTATCCATAGTCCGCTCGACGAACCCGAGTCGCACATTACCGCTTCCCTTACATTACAATCGATCAGCGCTTCCGCTGTCTCGCTTATATTCAAACCATTCCCGGTAATCACAGCAAAAAATATTTCATTGTTCCAGGTCGTCCCGATGCAGCTGCGAGTCGCCCTCGCTGTGACTGAACTATCGTAATTCGTCTCATCCGAATACTCCCTGAAATGTCCGTTATTCACAAACCACGGACCGAGCGTGCACATCCATGGAAGTTCCTCATATTCTTCGGGAAGCTCATAGACCAGCGCTGACACACTTGATCCGACCGGATATCTGGCCGCATCGGATTCGGACCTGCCCCTGAAAATCAGGACATAGCCATTTTCCGGGATATTCAAACTGCCGGAATCCATTACGTCAGTCACTTCTCCATCCCAATTCTTTCCCTGATTTCGCAAAGTCGATGAATCAATTTCTATAGTGATGGTGTCTGATTCTTCCGGTGGACTTATCGACACCCCTGTTCCCCCCTGTGTTCCGACACTTGATCCCCACCGGGAATCGTATAATGTCACATTGTCCGGTCCTGCCGGTGAATTTATCCCCCATAGCCACAGGGGATCGAAATAAGCGTCCGATGTAACAAACGCTCTAGGGTGGCAGATCTCGGTAAGTAATACTCCATCATCGGATATGCCGATCAGTGGGCGGTTCAGCAATCCAAGCTGCGACAGGATCCCGTCGATCACGCTAAATCCGAGGGGGTAGGTTTTTCCTCCAGAGGAAGCGAAGTACGGCCCGTTAATAACAGCGTAGGCGTCCGTTCGCGTACCAATATTTGCTGGTGAAGAAGTTCCCCAGATTGTATTGGTCCCCCCGGGGACAGCGTCAATCATGAGGCGGTTATTTTTAATCGCATCGATTTTTATCCTCACCATGGATACAACGGAGCCCCTGTAATCGTCGGGACGGTACCTGGTAAAGTGAATATCCTGGGTGATTTCGGTGTCGGAAATGGTCTCGGATGCGTCCGCGAAAGGCGAAAAAACCGCCATCAGGATTAAAAGAATTAATATATTTCTTAATATAAGTGAATAGGTTTTTGCCATGGAAATCCCAGTTTAGCGTGAAATGATGCGGATTTCCTTAATAAATCCAAAAAATATCAATAACCTGATAATTAACTTTATTTCAGCTTATTTTTTTCATATAATATTGATACCTCCGACGTAGGAGCATTTAGCTCCTCAAACTTGTATTCACGCGATGGACCAGTTATGAATGGGATGGACTCGTGCTATCTCATTACCATAAAGATTTGAAAATCGATAGGCACTGCCTGAGTAAGGAGGCAATTATGATAAGGAACACGGGCTTCCTCGTAACCATGATGATGTTATTCATGCTTTTGATAATGTCGTCATGTTCCGGCGGGGGCGACCCAGTGTCTGGACCTCTTACTGGCGGCCAGGATTTAACTGCGCCGAGAGTAAGTCAGGGGTCGGGTAACAGGTCCCTATGGGGCTATTGGACAATTACCGTAGATCCCGCAACTCACGAGGTGGAAATCACACCCGTGAGAGGCGCATTGATGCATATCAATGCAGTCGAGTTTCTCCAGCCACCGGGCGGATCAATTTCCAACCTGAAAGTCCAAATTGTGTATGATGACTTCCTGAACAGCGGGAGGTTTGATATCGACGTAACGCTAGTCCACCCATTCCAGGGAGCGGACCAGTTTACGGGATTCGATGTAATGGGCGGTTTCATGACCGATGGACATAGAACCACTCAGCCGGAGACCGGCAGCCTCACGTTGAACGATGGAGGGTCGCAGGATGCATGGCTGATGAATCCCGACGGTTACACCAGATGGTGGAATCAGGATGAATTCACCGATACAGGTGTCAAGCTGTTTGGATACATACCGGGAGCGGTGGGTACCGGAGCATCTACGCTGGATGCCAAACTCAATCCGTACAAATATTTCGCGGATGGGCTTGACAGCCTGGATGATCTGGGTACTTTCCTGCAAAACAATGCAGCCATGCGCGGCATGTTTGGAGCAGGCAGCCAGAACACACGGCGCTATGAGCTTCAGTGGCCGCTGGTTGGCGGAACTCCCAACTTCAAATTCGACTATCTGGTCGTAGCCAGCTGGGAACCTGCAAATGTTGTTCCGCCTGTCAATATACCGGATGATTTCCCGTTTTCAGCTAACGCTCTGGAACCGGTTGGGGTCAGCGTTACGAATAATTCGGATCTAATCCACGACCCGAGTTTCGGACAGACCGGCGGCGATATTTCCCTCGATGTAGAGCTTTATGACTGGCAGGGAATGGACCCGACAAATTCTATTCCCAATACCATTTCAAGGGCGTTTGTCGAGGTCCTGAATTCACCGCAGCTTATTGGCGGTGCAGTCCAGGAAATTACTCCGCTTGTCTGGAGTCCCGGACAGGTGAACTCATCCATTATCACGATGGAATTTACTGGAATAACGACAGACACATTCGGCGATATGCCGGTACTGCTGTCGTTTGAAACGGTATATGATTACGATAACGGTTTCGGATCGGCATACCCGGTCGGGGAACCGCTCACTTCGTATTTCTACATCGAGCTTCCTGTTGCCCAGTTTGGTGGCGATCAACCTCCGGCTTGTGACGATGTAACGCCGGAGTTTGCAGACAGGCACTGGCTCGATCTGGAAGAATTCTCATCCAACGCTGCGGATCCTGAAGGCGAACCGGTCAATATCGACTGGTCTGTGGTTCCTTCAGGTAATTCTCCAAGCTGGCAGAGTGTAGACTCTGACACGATCCTTGTTAACTGGCAGGACGTCACTAATAACGGTGCCAATCTTGGAGATTACGATGTATGCGTCAGTGTTTACAACGGCGATGGTGGGGATATGTGCTGCACAACAGTAAATGTTGCTAACACTCCTACTCTTGGAGTAGTGCCGCTGCAGGACAGTATCCTGCTGAATCCGCAGCCTGACCAGGGTGGAGAGATACCCGATCTTACTGTTTATAACAGCAGTGGTTCAGTCGGGCAGGTCATGGAACAGCTGGTGGCATCAGATGTATTCATCAGGTTTGTCGATGATTATTCCGCCCAGCTCGGACAGACCACACTGAACCATAGTGGTTTTTCATCCCAGTTCAACGACTCGCAGGAATGGGAAGATTTCGCAAGGTTTGACACTCTGAGGAACGGAAACTACGTCCACCTCGCGAGTGGCGACGATGCGTCTCCATCATTCACTGCGGGCGGTCCTACCGAAGTTAACATCAACGATCCCGATCACGGGTTTGTTCTGCCGTACATTAACTTTACCGGAGTACTTCAGTACGGTGTCATTTTCGGAGACCTCGGTCTCAACGGAAACCCGGATCCGGACGATAACTCAAGCTTCGACAACCGCTGGAAACATGTTGCCGACTGGACTACCGGAATTACCGGATTAAGCAATACCCGTATGTATGGACTTCTTCCGCTCAGCGAGGCATGGTTACTCGCGAATCCGGGAGACCATTCGGGTAACCTCTACTTCCTCTATTCGCACGCGCCATTCGCTGCTGGAGGGGATATAGATGTGCTTGGATTTGGCGGTTTATCGACTCATGACATACCGCCGGGTGATATCAACGATGACAACCCGGGCCTGATGTCGTTTGCTTCTGACGATGAGAATTACTGGCAGGCAGACTTCCTGCTCGGCTCAGGCACTTTCATCGACGACATTCAGGTCCATTACGTTCTCTCAAGTGAAGCTGCAGGCTCGAACAGGAAAATTCACGTGCTCCTCTTCCCTGAGGATTACGATGATCCTGCCTGGACCGGGCCAAACGCTGTAATATATGTCACTGTTAACGGATACCTCGGCGCGACGGGATCGTACGGTGTCGACTTCGGCACATACACACCTGTCGATGTAGAAATGTTCTATTCCAACGACGATAACGCCGGGTTGGACCACAAGAGCAACTGGCTTGCGGTTCTTCTGGAGGATCCGTCAAGCGGATGGGCTGTCAACGTCTATCGCTATGACGCTTACTTCGATCAGGTCGGACTGGTGGATTCGTTCTACTACGAAGATCCGACCGCTGGAATAGCGCTCAGGCTGGACGTCGATTCAGTCGACAACGAGATTCACGTATTACATGACGATGGCGGCACGTACAGAGTTACGGTGCTCGATTTCACCCCGTAGAAAGGAGCAAGGATAATGAGAATCTTGATAACAACAGTTCTGGTATGGGCAATCCTGGTAGGTTTCCTTGCCACCGGGGTTAAGGTAATGGCAACCTCGCCTTCGGCGGGTGTTAACATTCAGAGTGCCCAGCCTTATTACCCCGAAAGGGAACCCGCAACACGCCCTCCGCATAATCAGCGGCAGGACTTCGCGGCAAAGGATTACGATCGTGTTGTAAGGCGATAGTATCCGGCACATTATTAAGTAACAAAAAAGCGACCGCCTCTCGGGGCGGTCGCCTTGTTGTGGGTTCGTGTCTGGCGTTTAAGACCCCATCCGGCAAATCTAAGTTCATCCCCATCCTCTTCCATACGTCCGCGCTTTTTTGTATCATGCTGACCTGATCGAGATAAATTATGAGCAAAACATTAATTAACAAAGATGGCAGATACGCTGAAATTATTTCCCTGTCGACAGGCGGACGGCTGTGCGTTGAAGTAATGCCCACGCTTGAAAGCTTTACTCTTGGACTTTTCCTCCCTGTCGGGTCCGCTTTCGAATCCCCCGATGTAAATGGGATAAGCCATTTCATCGAGCACATGCTGTTCAAAGGCACAAAAAAACGCTCAGCCCGACAGATCGTTAAAACTGTCGAGCGTGTCGGAGGACTTATCAACGCATCGACCGGACGTGAGATCACTTATTTTTACATCCGCATTGCATCCCACCGACTGGATCTCGCACTCGATGTACTTACGGACCTGGTCTTCAATCCAGAGTTCGACGCGGGGGCGCTTGAACGGGAAAAAGGCGTGATCCTCGAAGAGATGCACATGAACGAGGACGATCCGGGCCAGGCCCTGTACGAGAGATTCATCAAGGCTGTCCATGGAAAATCCGGTTACGCGCGTCCCATACTCGGTACCGAGAAAACCATAACATCGTTCAATCGGAATACCCTTCGCAATTACCATAAAACTCATTACGCACCCGGACAGCTGATCGCATCAATCGCCGGCGGGATCGATCCGGATGTGGTTCGCTCGCACCTTGAAAAGAAAATTTCCGCAAGGCGGAAGGCTTCAAAAAATGGAATCAAGTTGCCTCCAAAGCCGAAATTCAGATCCGAGATAAGCGTACATTCAAAGGATGTCGAGCAGGCGGCACTGATCCTGGGATTTCCATCCGGGTCGATAGTTTCAAGCGACCGCTACGCGTTCACCCTGCTCGATGCCATCCTTGCCGGGGGAATGATGTCGCGATTGTTCCAGGAAGTACGTGAAAAGCGCGGACTGGTTTATTCAATAGATTCGACTCACCAGCCGTACAGAAAATCCGGGATTTTCACAGTCGAGGCAGGAATGCGCGAAGAAAACCTGATTACCGTACTAAAGATCGCACTTAAGGAAATATCCAAACTGGCCAGAACCGGGCCCGGAAAAAGGGAACTTGCGGACACAAAGGAGTACCTGAAAGGTCATTGGGCGCTCGGCCTCGAGAGCACGTCGTCACGGATGGTTCGAAACGCGATGTCGACGCTGTATTTTGATCGGCTGCTGGAACATCATGAAATCCTCGATCGACTCGACGCTGTCACTCCCGAACATGTCGCAGCGGCTGCGGCGAAATGTTTTGAGAACGGCGGACCATCGGTCGGTGCACTGTCCAGATTCGACAATGGAAACCGTGTAGCCCAGGTCACCGGGAAGATCAGGGAAATTTGCGCACGAGCCCAGGACTCCAACGGCGGTTAAGCTGCGGCGGCTGTTTTTTTAAATCGAAAATATACTGAGCCATTGAAAGTTCTATTTCTCGTAAATCCGCATGCAGGGGGACGTGCCAACCAGCAGGCTATCGATATCGCCATGTCCGAATTCAGGAAGGCGGACTGGGATGTCACGAAGACCCTCACCACTTCCGAAAAACAGGCGAACGACCTGATCCGCGGCGCAACTTATGACGGCTATAACATGGTCGCTGTGGCAGGGGGGGACGGCACTGTTCACAACGCGATTCAGAATATCCCGCTTGCCACAGATGATCATCCGGAGCCGATCCCGCTCGCTATTTTTCCACTGGGATCGGGAAACGATTTCATCAGGGGAACCGGGGCGTTACCCGATCCCGAATCATCGGCGAAAAATATTGTCGAGGGAGTTTCAGCTCCATTTGACATGGGATTGGTTGAACCCGTCGATCAGGATGGCAATCCACGCGACGGAAGAATTGTCCGGTTCTGCAATACCGCGGGAGTAGGTATAGATTCCCAGACTCTAGCAACACGCCTGACCGCGCCGAAATGGCTCGGGACCCGCTACGATTTACTTTTCGTGCTGACATTGATGAAACTTTTTCCGCTGAATATCGTGATGGAAGCTGAGGACTGGACCTTTGAGGGACCTGTCTACTGGGCTGTATGCTGCAATAACCATCAGATAGGGAACGGGATGAAAATAGCTCCCGGCGCGACAATTGATGACGGTGTGATGGACATAGTTTTTGTCCATAAGGACAGTAAATTAAAATTTATAATGAGCCTCCCGAAAGTCTTCAAAGGCGCACACCTGGATGTCGATTGTTTCGAAATGCGAAAAGCGAAGTCCGTGGTACTGCGATGTTCGCCTGAACAAAACGTGGCTGCCGACGGTGACATCACAGAGCTGGCACCGTCGAGAATTCGCCTCCTGAACAAAGCGGCACGACTGAGAACATCGTGGCTCAACGGCAAAAAACTGGTCTGATAACAGATCAACCCTGATATTTGATACAATAGTGAAACTTAATTATTCTCAGCCGGAAGTGTTTCACTATGTGCAGAAGTGCTTATTTTTCTCCAATTATCATTTTGGTGGTTCTACTGGTTATCGTTTTTGGATGTTCAGGTGGAAATCCCGTTTCACTTGATTATTCAATGCGTGAACCAAAAACGGATTATCAGAATAATCGCCAGGTGTGGGGAATTTGGGAAATAGAAATAAATCCCGATACTGGAGATGCCGCAATAAATCCTTGCCGTGGAGCCATGTTCAATGCCAACATAGTGAAGTTCCTCCAGCCTCCGTTGTCGCCCACACAAATGTTATCTGTCCAGATCGAAATAGCCGATTCCGATTTTGCAAACGACTATGTCGTAGTCAATCTTACAATTAATCATCCGTTTCCCGGAGCAAATAAATACAGGGGATTCGATGTACGTGGGATATTCATGTCCACCGGTTCCAAGTCTGTTCCTTATATCCAAATCGGGCGATTGCCGGACTGGTTCAATGCGAGTCCGGGGCAATCTTCTCCGGATTCCGTGCTTTTGAACGCAGATGGCTATACAAGATGGTGGAACAGGCGCGAATTCACATCCGAAGGGACAATTTTTGGGTATACCTACGGTACATTAGCTCCCGATTTCCAGGATTTCACCGCAGTCGTAAATCCTTTCAAATACTTTACGGATGAGTTGGGACCGGATGACCCGTTTGAGCTGGACCCTGCGAATCGAGGAACATTCAGCGTTGAGAAAGGTTCAAATACCCGGAGATACGAAATTCAATTTGAGAATAAACCGTGGAAGTTCCTGTACGCAATCGATTCCAGCTGGGCATTGCCTGATCCTGTGTACTCTCCGGATTATCCAATCGAAGCTTTCTCCCTGTCAGCCAATACACAGGAACCATACAAAATTACGCTAACCGACGCCGGGTCAAGTGTCTGGTATGAAGACGATTTTAATCATGGTGGTTCATTCCTTGTTGATATTGAAGTCTTTGACTGGCAGGTGCTCGACGGTTCCGGCGTTACCCAACAGATTGACAATATCTGGCTTCATTCACCGGCATTTGAAATGAATACCGGCTGGGCTGATACCTGGAAGATATACGACCTTGAAGCGTCCAAACTTCCCGGTGGCAGCCAGACATCCTCTGTTTACCGTGCGGAGATCCCGGCGGAATTCGGAAATATTCACGAAACCGGAGAATTTCCTGTCCTGATTGGGGTCTGGAATTCAGCGCCGGAATCATACGAGCCGCAAATTGAGTCCGGATCAGAAAATTTCGATTATCCTGACGGCAGGCTGTGCGCGTACGATGTCGCGACAGTAACTGTTCTGCCAAAACCTGAGCTGCCTGTTATTCTCTCGGTAATTCCTTCCGAGGGACTTGTTAATACACAGATTACGGATGTTGAAATCCATGGCGAAAACTTCACTTCGACTACGGAAATCACATTCATCCATTCTGTTTCAAGCATTGAATTCCCGGTCCCGGCTAACTACATTGATGACACTTTGCTTACAACCGACCTTGACCTGACAGGCTGGCCAACGGGCAAATACGATGTCGAGGCTGATGAACCAGGCGTTGGGAACACCACATTACTCCTGGGATTCGAGGCGCTCAAGGAAGCCGGGTATAACCTTGTCCTCGAGCCTGAGATAATTCTTCCGGGAGAATTTGATGCCACCAATCTTTCATTCCCAGCCATCTGTGTTGAAAATGATGGCGATGTTGTTACGACCTTCATCGAGTGGTGGCAGAACGATGCCGAGCCATTCAATTACCGGTCATATTCGTCTGCATGGAAATCGATCGATGATGGCTCAAGTTTTACTGATTTCGCGTCGCAGATGAACACGAATTACATCGATCCTCCATGGATATTCGGCTATTCAACGAAAATATTTCCATCATCAACAGGCACTTCCTGGCGTACTTTCAACCATATGAATTTCGACACGTGGTTTATCAAGGGATTTCCGCCCGAATGGTGGATTGGCTACGCGGACACGACATTCGATGGACCTTACAACCACGAGACCGCGACATACGCCCATGATATAGACCATGCAAATGAAATAGTGCAGGGGGGAGATCTCCACGTTTACCTGTTCGGTGATCGCGACGATCAAATCACATTCAAACGATCCGAACTTCCCGAGCGACTTGAAGGCGGTCCCAACACGAATATGTGGGATAAGCATGAAGTGTATCCGTTCGCGAGTCCCGGACGATTATCAAGGGCAAGAGCAAGTGCCCTGTATGATGGCACCGCCTACGTCGCGTATTACAATCCCACGGAAAATAAGATAATGCTCGCTGCGCAATCGTCCGACGACTGGCAGGCCTGGGATCATCACCTGGTTTACCAGGCTGCGAGCCCACAGCTATCCGATGTGGCAGACCCTGGCCTCTTTGTGGATGAAACCGGATTTTATATCACATTTACTTATTTCCAGAATGTCGGTCCTTCCGGCAGCGATAATATTATTTTCATGCATTCGACAGACGGAGTTAACTGGACCGACCCCGTGAACCTGCACAGTATTTTCGGGAAATACATCGATGAGAATCCCATATTTGTTTATGATTACAATGGAAGCAAGGTCATTGCAATTTGCTGGTGGGAAGGGGATCTAATCTACGCGTCTTTTGCAGTCGATGATTTTAACACGTGGTCTGATCCGGTTGTAATTTCTACACTGTACGAATTGAACAGCTATCCCGACTTCTGGATCAACGACGAATCCGACAACTGGCACTTTACATATTCCGGTATGAATCCAGGAACCGGGCTATGGGAAGTACATTATCGCAGGGGACACCTGGAATGAAAAAGGCCGCCATGGCTGGCGGCCATAATCGCCTTTTATCTGATTCCCTAGTTTCTAACTCGGACGTATATATTGTAATCGCTGCCTTCATCGACTGCGTACGCCGCCATCAATGTGCTGCGATTTGCGTCATTCCTGATGTGGCTGAACATGCCGGGACCGAATGATGTGCGCCCGACAAATGTATCGCCGCCGTCGGTCGACTCATCGAAGAAGACCTGTCCGTCCGCATCGTACAGAACCGATATGTTATCGCCTTCCGCGCTGATCGAATGATACACCGGTTCCTGTGTCAAACCTGTTTCGAGAGTAACAAGAGTGGGGGACGATGGAGGCCAGTTATCGAACCTGAAATACACGACGTCGTAGGTTCCGCCCTTATCGAGGCCCATTATGCCATGGTACGGATTATCCGACTCAGGCGCGATTGCCGGCTCGATGATTGTATCGGTCGTGTTCCATGCCGCTCCATGGTTCCACTCGGTTGTGAACTCGCCATAGTCCAGTTGTGTGCCGTCGTGGACGAAGAAGATCTTCGCATTTTCCGCATTCTGAACCATTCCGTCGTTAACCGAATAGTTGGCGTTATAGAACGTCTGGACATTATCGAATATCCACGATGAAAGGTCATAAGGAAATTCGGAATGATGTGCGAAGAACGACCAGTCACCGGTCCACATATCGAAAATGGTTCCACCGGCGCTTATGCCAAGATCGGCGGCGTATGGACCAACCGTAAGGCCATGAAGATTATTAAAATTCGGGCCACTCCATTGTCCGCTGCTGTACTGCTTTATGTACGTCTCTTTCGATGAACTATGCTGGTACTGGATGAATATGTCTCCATTCAATCCCTGTACAGCGTGCAGGGTATCCGGTCCGCCAAAGTTATCGATATCCGACGGGTCGGACCAGAAGAATCCTCCGGTTGACGACGTTCTCGCGACCTCGTTCGAATTTGTGGCGTAGATGATCCAGTATTCGGTTGAAGAGAGCACAATTCGCGGAAGATATTCGTCGAATGAAGCGTCACCGGATACCAGGATCGGCTCTGACCATACTCCCGGCGGCAGGCTTATAACCACCTGGAGTGTGGTTGCGTCGACTGGAGGATTAACCCCATCGGAAACGGCGCATTCAATGAAGAATGAATCG